>JAQUZI010000008.1 GCA_028691405.1 Minisyncoccota bacterium | reverse complement strand
ACTAGTACAACTACTACTACCACAACTAAGCCGGTAACAAAAGATAGTACTTGTTATAGGTGTAGTTATCCTCATGGGACTTGTATTGCCGTAAAAGATGGTTGCAAAGATAGTGATTATTACTCTTTTGAAGAATGTATTAAGGAAACTCCTTGTATAAAAGGATATCCAAGTCTTAGAGGTGCTCCACAGTTTTATACGTGTGATGTTAATACACAACAATGCGTAGGTAGTATTTCGGGAGGACCAACATTTGTATCTTATACTGATTGTGTAAATAGTTGTTCAAAAGATTTTGATAATATTTTTAATAACAAGGCTTTACCTGATTTAGTAACTAGGATAGTAAAAGTAACACAAGGAGGGAGCGCTAAAAAATGTTTTTCAACTATTATTGCAACAGTAAAAAATGTTGGCAGAGAAACGGCTGTTTGCAAATTATCGAGCGGGCAAGAAGTTCCGTTTAGAAATTGTATAAGTGGAATAACTGTTTCCTCGATGCCTTGTAAATCTGGAATGCAGTGAGATGATTTAAGTGGATGTTGCAAAGCGTCTAGATATAGCGATGATTGTTTGGGAGAAGATTATATTTATGAAAAAGATTCTTTGTATTCTAGGTTTTCTGGAATAGAGTCTAAAGACATAGAAGGAATAAGATGACTTGTTGAAGATAATAATAGTGGCAAGCTTAAACCAGGAGAGCAAATTACGGTAACATATCGTGCGTATTGTGTGGAAGAAATAATAGATGTATATATAGTTGCTGATCAAGGTAATTTAACATTTGAAACAAATAGTGATGCCATTAGATTAAATCATGCTGGTAATTTTTTAAACAATAATTTTATTGCGCCTATTAGTGGGTCGGTTGGTAATGAGCGTTGAAGATATGGTACAATTAAAGAGAAAAATGAGTTAAATAATTCTGCTCATGTAAATATCGGATGTACTTTTCCAAGAAAGAGTGATAGTGGGGTTTGCAGTACTAAGATTAATGAAATTCATAGTACGTATTAATTAATAAAAATTAAAATATAATTATGTTTATTAAATCAATATATAATATATTTCTAGCTTTACTTATTGCTTTGTTTGTTGGGTTTGGGATAGATAGTTTCTATATTTCACCTAAATATCCTGAATATCCTAATAAGCCAATAAGTTTTGAATCTGAAAAAGAAGAGGATATACAAAAACAAATGGAGATTAATCAAGAATTTGAAGAGAAATCAAAAGAATATAGGGAAGAATTAAAACAATACAATAAGAATGTTTCAATTATAGTTATTGGAATTTCAATTGTCATTTTAGTTTTAAGCTTAACTCTTTTATCTAAAATACATATAATTGCTAATGGAGTTTTGCTAGGAGGTGTTTTTACTACTGTTTATGGTTTAATACGAGGAATTATGAGTGATAGTTCTGTTTTTCGCTTTATAATAATTACGATTGGCTTGGTAATAACTTTAGTGATAGGATATATTAAATTTATTAAAAGCCGAAAAAATTAAAATGTATTTTTAATATTAAATATTAAAGAATATGAAAGAATCTGAAAATGATAAAAAACTAAAAAAAGTGAAAGAAGAAGTTTTAATATGTAGAAAATGTATTTTAGGCGAAGAAAGGGTTAAAAATAAATATTATCCAGTGATTGGGGAAGGAAATCATGAAGCCAAAATTATGTTTATTGGAGAGGCGCCAGGATTACAAGAAGCAAAGACAGGCAAGCCTTTTTGTGGTCGAGCAGGCCAAATATTAAGTGAACTTTTATTATCGGTGGGAATTAAACGTGAAGACGTTTACATCGCTAATTTGTTAAAATGCAGACCACCAAATAATCGAGATCCATTATCAGATGAAATTCAAGCTTGTGCTTGTTTTATCGAAAAACAAATTGAAATTATTAAACCAAAAGTTATTTGTCCGCTAGGTAGGTATTCGATGAAATTCTTAATGGAGATGTTTGGTTTAAGCGATAAGGTGGATGTAATTAGTAAGATTCATGGCCAAATGTTTGAATGTCAAGGTAATTTTGCTGGTATTGTAGTTGTACCATTTTATCATCCAGCAGTAGCGACATATAATCCAAATATGAAAACAGTGTTGCTAAATGACATTAAAGTTTTAGAAAAATTTAAATAAATACTTTATGAAAATAGTAGTTTTAGGTAATGGAGCATGAGGCTCATCTTTATTTTCAGTAATAACTGAGAAAAATAAAGATATTTCATATTGAGATGAAAAAAACAAAATTAAAGAAGCAGATGTTTATATTATTTGTTTGCCAGTTCAAGTTATGAGGAGCGCAATTAAAAGAGCAAAATTTAGTAAAGACAAAAAATATTTAATAGTGAACTGTAGTAAAGGAATTGAGAAGAAAACAAACAAATTGCCAAATGAAATTATCAAAGAGGTTGTTTTGGGTGATTTTGATTATTACACGTTGATTGGGCCTAGCTTTGCAACAGAGGTTAAAGCAAAAAAACCAACAATAGTTAATGTTGGTTATGCCGGAAACTGTAATAGAAAATTACTAAAAGAATTGTTTGTTAATGAATATTTTAGAATTAAAATTACCAAAGGGGTTCGAGAGTTAGAATTGTCTAGTGCTTTGAAAAATGTTTATGCGATTGCTTGTGGTATATGTGATGGTTTGGGGTATGAGTGTAATACCAGAGCTTTAATTATTAGCACAGCAATAGCAGAAATGTATAAAATAATTAATTTGAAGAAAACAGGGATTATAGGTACAATTGGAGATTTAATTTTGACATGTAGTAGCAATGAAAGTCGTAATTTTAGATTTGGACAATTAATTGCTAAATATAAAATAAAAGATGCTTTAATTAAAGTTGGAGCAACAGTTGAAGGGTTGGGAACTGTTGAGTCAATTAAAAAATTTAACAAACCTTTACTTAATTTTGTATATAGTATTGTTAAAAGCAATGATCCTAAAAAAGTTAAAGGTCATTTTGATGAATTTTTGAGTAAATTGTAGTAAATAGGGTTAGTTTGTTTTTACAGTTAAAAGATGGTATAATTTTAAATATATTGAATTAACAAATATGGAACCATTAGCTTCTAAAATTAGACCTAAAAATTTAGATGAGTTTGTTGGGCAAGAGCATTTGGTTGGACAAGGAAAACCATTAAGAAAGGCAATTGAAGAAAAGCATCTATTTTCTTTTATTCTTTGAGGTCCGCCCGGGGTGGGAAAAACCACCTTGGCTAAAATTTATGCTAAGAATTTAAATGCTCAATTATTTGAATTATCAGCTGTATCAGCTGGTAAGAATGATATTCGGGAAATTATTAAAAAAGAGGATCTAGAGAATAAAATATTGTTTTTAGATGAAATACATAGATTTAATAAAGCTCAGCAAGATTTTTTATTACCATATGTTGAAAGTGGTGAGTTAGTTTTAATAGGGGCAACAACTGAAAACCCTAGTTTTGAGATTATATCACCTTTGCTTTCTAGGTGTAGAGTTTTTGTTTTAAATGATCTAAAAGACGAAGATATCAAAACGATTATTAAAAGAAGCAAAGTCAGAATGGGTAAGAAGGCAGTTGAATGATTAATGAGTATGGCGAATGGTGATGCTAGACAAGCATTAACAGTAATTGATAATTGTTTGATGCTGTATAAAGATGTGAATGTTGAAAATTTAAAAAATACATTACAGTCTAAGTATTTAAGATATGATAAAAAATCAGACGAACATTATAATTTAATTAGTGCATATATTAAAAGTTTAAGAGCAAGTCAGGTTGATGCAGCCTTGTATTATTTAGCGAGATTGATTGATAGTGGTGAAGATCCAAAGTTTATTGCTCGTCGTATGATTATTTTTGCAAGCGAAGATATTGGCGTGGCTGTACCAACAGCAATAGTGGTTGCAAATGAGATTTTTAAAGCAGTTGATTTTGTTGGATTACCAGAAGCTCAGATAAATTTAGCTCATGGAACAGTTTATTTAGCTAATTGTAAAAAAGATAGAAATGCTTATGATGCTTTTTTAAAGGCAATGGAAGATGTTAAAAGTTATGGCAATTTACCAATACCATTAAGAATACGTAATCCAGAAACGAAATTGATGAAAGAATTAAATTATGGTAAGGGGTATAAAAAATATGATGAAGAGAGTTATTTGCCAGATAAAATTAAAAATAAAAAATATTTTAAAAAATAAAAATGGAGAATATATTGTTAGCTTTGGCTACGACGGTAAGTTTATCAGCTTATGCTATTGGATTTGTAAGTATTCTTAAGGGAAAGTTTCGACCACAGAGAATGACAAGATTTTTATTGCTTTTAATTTCTTTGTTGTTTGTTGGTACGTTATTGGCTCAGGGAGATACTAATGCTATTTGATTAGCTTTAGCAACTTTTACGGGAACTTTGTCTATATTTATATTGTCGATTAAAAGAGGAATAGGTGGTAGCTCAAAATTAGATATTACGGTTTTTTTAATGGTGATTGTGTCTTTAGCTGTGTGGTATACAACTAAAAATCCAGTTTTAGGTCTTACAATGTCGATTGTGACTGATTTTATTGCTTTTTCACCAACATTAATAAAGGCATGGGTTTTACCAGAAACAGAAGAGTGAAGGTTTTATGTTATGGATGTAATTTCGAGTTTTTTAATAATATTATCATTATCAACTATTACTTTAGGCAATGCTATATTTCCAATATATATTTTCTTAATAAATTTGTTGGTAACGATTATAATTTTGATCCGAGGAAAGAAACAAGTTAAGGCTTGCTAAAATGCTTAAAAAATAAAAGATATATTATGAAAATATGTTTTGTGTTAGGAACAAGGCCAGAGATAATTAAACTATATTCTTTAATAAAATATTGTGAAAGTAAAAAAATAAAATATTTTATTATTCATACAAACCAACATTATGATAAAAATATGGATGGGGTATTTTTTAAAGAGTTAGGTTTGAAAAAGGCGAAATATAATTTAGGGATTGGATCAGGGAGTCAAGGAGATCAAACGGGAAGAATGCTAATTGAAATTGAAAAAGTTTTAATGAAAGAAAGGCCAGATTATGTTTTTGTTCAAGGTGATACTAATACGGTTTTGTCAGGAGCTTTAGCTTCTAGCAAAATAAAAATTAAAGTTTGTCATGTAGAAGCTGGCTTAAGAAGCTATGATAGGGAAATGCCAGAAGAAATTAATAGAATTATTGCTGATCATGTTTCCGATTATCTTTTTTGTCCAACAAAAAAACAAGCAGATATTTCTTTAAAAGAAGGAATAAGTAAAGAAAAAATATTTGTTACAGGGAATACAATTGTTGATGCTGTTCTTTTGGTGGGTAAAATGTCAGATAAAAAATCAAATGTTTTAAATAAATTTAATTTAGAAAAAAGTAAATATTTTTTACTTACATGCCATAGACCAAGTAATACTGATGATAAATCTAATTTTGAAAGTATTATTTCAAGTATAAATGATATTTGTGAAAAAGAGGGGGTTAAATGTATTTTTCCGATGCATCCAAGACTAAATAATAAAAAAAGTTTTGTTAATAAGTTTAAAAATATTATTATTACTGACCCATTGGGCTATTTAGATTTATTAAAATTGCAAAAAGATTCTAAAATGATTTTTACTGATAGTGGTGGTATTCAAGAAGAGTCATGTATTTTAAAGAAAAAATGTGTAATATTAAGAGTAAATACCGAAAGGCCGGAAACAGTAAGAGTTGGTGGAGCAGTATTGCTTAGAGAAATTTCAACAAAGGATATTTTTAAAAAATATGTTTTATTGAAGAATAAAAAAGTAAAATGATATAATCCTTTTGGTGATGGGAAAACAGCAGTTAAAATATTTAAGATATTGAATAAAAATTAAAATGTATGACTTTAAAATATAGGACTAAACAATCATAATGAATAATTTGAAAAATATATTTTTAGTATTATCAACAGTAATAAGCCTCTCTGCTTATTTTGTAGGTATTAGATTTATTTTTAAAGGTAGTTTTCGGCCGCAGAGAACAACATGATTTTTGATGGCAGTAATATCGGCTTTATTTGTTGCGACTTTGTTGGCGCAAGGTGATAGAAATGCCGTTTGATTGGCTTCAGCTATTTTTGTTGGGAATTTTTTAATATTTTTATTATCTATAAAAAATGGCATAGGCGGTAAATCAAAATCAGATATGGTGGTTTTGTTGATGGTAGTTATTTCTTTACTTGTTTGATATATAACAAAAAATCCATTATTAGCATTGGTAATGTCAATAATAGCAGATTTTATAGCTTTTCTTCCCACAATGATTAAATCGTGATTTTTGCCATGGACCGAGGAATGAATGTTTTATGTTTTTGGAATTGTTTCTAGTTTTTTAAATTTATTGTCTTTATCAGTTTTTAATTTTGAAAAATCTATTTTTTTGATATATTTTTTATTAAGCAATATAGCATTGGTGTTAATAATTGTTTTAAGAAGAAAATATATTAAAACTTTATAAAATTTGGATTAAGTGTAAATGTTTTACATACAACTATATAAGTAAAATATGTAAATTGAAAAGAGAAGAAAGTAAAAAAGAAAATTAATATTTTAATTTAGATTAAAGCATAAATATGGATGAAAGTGAATTTTTGATTTTAAACGTTACTCCGTATTTTTTAGAAAAAAATGAAGAGTGATTTAAAGAAAATGAAGCAAAATTGAAAAGATCAATAAAAAGACAGTCATGATGGGGTGATAAAGGTATTTTAATATATAAAGGACAGAAAATTGTTCAGTCAAAATTAATCAAAGATATTAATGATTTGAATTTTGAAAAAGTTGATTTTGTTAAGTTTAAAGGGGAATACAGTGTTAGAGGAAATATTTTGGATATTTTTAGTTTAAATTATTCTAAACCAATTAGATTAGAATTTGTTTCAAATTACATTTCGGAAATTAATTTTATAGATATTAAAGAATTAGAGCCAGAATATATTAAAAAAAGAGAAAAGATATTAAAAACATTACCAGAATTAAAAAGTTTAAAAGAAAATGATTACGTTGTTCATATTGATCATGGCATAGGAATTTTTAAAGGAATTAAAGAAGAGGAAGAAAAAAAATACTTTGAAATTGAATATGCGCCACCAAGCAATAGCAATAATCCAGATAAGTTGTTAGTCCCAATTGATAAAGGGGATAAATTAAGTTTGTATTATGGTTTTGATAAACCAACTATTCATAGATTGTCAACGCAAACATGATTTAATACTAAGAAAAAAGTCAAAGAAGATTTAATTAAATTGGCGGGCGAATTGTTAAGATTATATGCAAAAGTAAATGTAGCTAAAGCGCCTATGCTAGGAAAAGACGAATATTTGGAAGATGAGTTTCGAAAAGATTTTGATTATGAAGAGACTCTTGATCAAGAAAAAGCAATAAATGATGTGTTAAGTGATTTAGAAAATCCAGAGCCAATGGATAGATTGGTTTTAGGTGATGTTGGGTTTGGGAAAACAGAGGTGGCTTTAAGAGCGGCGTTTAGATCGGTGATTAATAAAAAACAAGTAATATTATTAGCCCCAACAACTATTTTAGCAAAACAGCATTTTGAAAGCTTTAATGATAGAATGAATAAATTTGATATTCGTGTTGCTATGTTATCTAGGATACAAAAACCTAAGGAAGTTAAATTAATTTTTGAAGGATTAGAAAAAGGAGAAATTGATATTGTTATTGGTACACATAAATTATTAAATAAAAATATTAAATTTAAAGAATTAGGATTATTAATAATTGATGAAGAACAAAGGTTCGGGGTAAAACAAAAAGAGAAATTAAGAGATGTTTATGAGAATGTCCATATTTTAAATTTGTCAGCAACACCAATACCAAGAACTTTACACATGGCTTTATCTGGATTTAAAAAGATATCAAACATTTTAACACCGCCTATTAATCGTCAAGAAATTAAAACATATATATTACCATATGATGATGAATTGGTTGTATCGGCAATTGAAAATGAAATTAAAAGAGGTGGTCAAGTTTTTTATGTTCATAATCGAGTGATGAATATTTACAATGAGGTAAAGAGGTTAAAGAAATTGCTGCCAAATGCAACAATTGACTATTTACATGGAAGACTGCCGGAGAATCAAATATTAAAAGTTATGGATGATTTCAAAAATAATAAAATAAATATTTTAGTTACAACAGTTATTGTTGAAAATGGATTAGATTTGGATAATGTTAATACTTTGATAGTTGATGATGCGACAAGATTCGGCTTATCTCAATCATATCAATTAAGAGGAAGGATTGGCCGGGGTATTACAAAAGCATATGCTTATTTTCTATATAACAAAGATTTAAAAATAAAAGCCAAGCAAAGATTAAATGCATTGAAAGAAGCTAATTATTTAGGAGCTGGTTATCAAATTGCTATGAAGGATTTAGAATTGCGTGGTTCAGGGAATATATTAGGAAAAGAGCAGTCTGGCAATATTAATAAAATTGGTTTAAACCTCTATTGTCAGATGTTAAATGAAGCAATTGACAATTTGACATTGTAAACAATTTAGTGTAATATTGGGTAAAAGACACCTTTTAGGGGCATAGTTCAATGGTAGAATAGCGGTCTCCAAAACCGTTGATCCCCGTTCGAGTCGAGGTGCCCCTGCATTAATATTAAAAATATTTAATATGAAAAAATATATATTATTGATTGTTTTTTTGTTTATATGTTTTTTGCCAAGTCCAGTTTTGGCTAGCGAAAATGTAGATATATCAAAAGAGACAGAGAAAATAAGAAAGATTCAGGTAATTTTGGAAAAAGCCACCAATATTATTAATAATATGGCTAATAAATATGTTGAAAGAGAAAATTTTAGAAATATTATGGAAGAAAGGATAATTGATAGAATTGTTCCTTGGGGACATGATAAAGTTCTTGGAAAAAGAGATATTGATACTATTGTTGTTCATTCTATTTATGATGCTTTAGGCATGAATCCATATGATGTTGATGGTGTTATGTATGAATTGGCAATTTATGATGTTAGCTCTCATTATTTGATTTCCAGAGATGGCCTTATTTATAGGTTGGTAAAGGATAATGATTTGGCTTGGCATGCTGGTAGAAGCCAGTTGTTTGATGGTAGGACTAGTGTTAATAGATTCTCAATTGGAATAGAATTATTGCATCATGAAAATGATTCAGCTAATGATTTTCAATACAATGCTTTAATTGATTTAATAAAATATTTGCAACTTGATCGTCGTATTAAACATATTACTGGCCATACTGATATTTCTTTAACAACCAAAACAGATCCTTGAAATTTTGATTGAATAAAGTTTAATACTTTATTTAATAAATAATTAAGCTTGAATGTTTTTTATAAATTTGATAAAATCAAGGTATTAATAAAAATTTAATAAAAATTAATATGAAAAGATTAATATATATAGTATTTATTGTTGTTATTTTATTGGCTTTGGTTATAACTTTTATCTATTTTAAGAACAAAAAACCAGTAGAAAATATAACTAATTCAGGGCTTAATATAGTAACATTAAAAGAGGGTGAAGGTGAGGAAGCGGTAGATGGTAGTAAAATAGCCGTTAATTATACTGGCTGATTAGTTGATGGGACTAAGTTTGATTCAAGTTTAGACCCTAATCGTCGTCCTTTAGAGTTTACATTAGGTAAAAAAGAAGTAATTGAAGGTTGAGAAAAAGGCGTTTTGGGTATGAAAGTTGGAGAAATCAGAAGAATTGAGATTCCATCTTCAATGGCTTATGGAGAACAAGACTTGGGTATTATTCCGCCAAATTCTGATTTAATTTTTGAAGTAGAATTGTTAAATGTAGAAAAATAGCTTATTCTTGCATTTTGATAGTTTTTATGATATAATTACGTGTATAAGTTAAAATATTTAAATAATATTAAGTATGAATGTTTTTAAAAAGGTTAAAAATACTTTTAGAGAATCTTATTTAGAATTGAAAAAAGTTCATTGACCAACTAAGAAAGAAGCAAGGATTCTTACTGGCGCAGTTATAGCGACTACTGTGTTTTACACTTTGATTTTAACAACTATGGATTTTGGTATAGTTGAATTATTTAAAAAAATAATTATTAAGTAACTTCTATGGCTCGTCAAGAATTAGATTTAGGAAAAAATTGGTATGTTTTGCATACTTCTCCTGGTTATGAAGAAGCAGTAGCAAAAAATTTAAAGTCAAGAATTGAGGCTTTTGATTTAGGTGATAAAGTTTTTGACGTTTTAGTTCCAATTGAGAAAAAAATAAAAATAAAATCAGGTAAAAGACAAACAGTTGAAGAAAAGATTTTTCCAGGATATGTTTTTGTTGAAATGATCGTTGATGATACTTCTTGATATGTGGTGCGTAATACGCCTCATGTAACAGGATTTATTGGAGCAGGGACAACACCGTTGCCAGTTGATAAAGGAGAAATGAGTATTATTTTTCAAAGGATTGGCGGTAGTGAACCTCATTATAAAATTAATTTTGAAATTAAAGAGAGAGTTAAAATTACAGACGGTCCATTTAAAGACTTTGAAGGTGTGATTGAAGAGATAGACAATGAAAAAGGTCGTATAAAAGTATCAGTCGGTCTTTTTGGAAGAGAAACTCCAGTAGATGTCGATTTTTTACAAATAAATAAATTATCTTAATAATATAAAAAAAAGATATGGCAAACAAGAAAGTAAAAGCACAACTTAAATTAGAAATTCAAGCTGGCGCAGCTAACCCAGCTCCTCCAGTTGGTCCCGCTTTAGGTCAACATGGTGTTAATATTCAAGAGTTTTGTTCTTCATTTAATGCGCAAACTCAAGATAAAAAAGGAGATGTTATTCCAGTAGAAATAACAATTTATGAAGATAGAACATTTTCTTTAGTTTTTAAAGAACCACCAGTTGCTAGTTTAATATTAAAGGCAGCTAATATTCAAAAAGGAGCTGCTAATCCATTGAATAAAAAGGCTGGTAAAATTACAAAAGATCAAGCAAAAGAAATTGCTCAAAGGAAAATGGTTGATTTAAATGCAAACGATATTGAAAAAGCAATGAAAATTGTTGAAGGAACAGCAAGAAGTATGGGTATTGATATAGCTTAATTTGTTTTAAAAACCAGAGAGTTTTTGCTCTCTGGTTTTTAGTTGAACAAAAATATTGATTGTGATATACTATGGTTATTAAATTTAAAAATATCATATGATTTCCGAAGAGATAAGAAAAAAATATTTCCCAACTATTGGTTTAGAGATTCATTTTGAACCTAAAACAAAATACAAAATGTTTTGTAATTGTTTAAATGATCCAGATGAAATAAAGCCAAATGTAAATATATGTCCGATTTGTTTAGCTCATCCAGGTGTTTTGCCAACAATCAATCTTGAGGCAGTAGAATTAATTATTAAACTTGGATTAGCTTTGAATTGTGAAATTTCTAAAATATCTAGGTTTGATCGTAAAAACTATTTTTATCCTGACTTACCAAAAAGTTATCAAATTACTCAAGCTTTTTATCCATTTTGTTTAAATGGCAAATTAACACCATTTTTAGAAGAAGATATTTCTGAAGTTTTGATAAAAGAAATTCACTTAGAGGAAGATACAGGAAGACTGTCTCATGTTAATGGTAAAACTTTGATTGATTACAATCGTGCTTCTCGTCCTTTGATTGAGTTGGTAACAGAAGCTTGTATACATGATGGTAGAACAGCCAGAGTTTTTGCTGAAAGTTTGCAGGTAATACTAAGAGATTTAAATATTTCTGATGCTGATATGGAAAAAGGACAAATGAGGGTAGAAGTCAATGTCTCAGTAAGCACGGATGATAGTTTAGGAACTAAGACTGAAGTTAAAAATATCAATTCATTTAGATCAGCAGAGAAAGCAATTGATTATGAAATTGAAAGACAAATAGAACTTTTGGAAAAAGGTGAAAAGGTTGTTCAAGCAACAAGGGGCTGAGATGATGTTAAAAATATAACCGTATCACAGAGAATCAAAGAAGGAGCAGATGATTATAGATATTTTCCAGATCCTGATTTACCAGAATTAATTGTTCATGGTGAAAACGGTTTATTTGATTTAACAAAAATACAAAATTCATTAGGCGAATTATCATATGATAAAAAAGCAAGATTAATTAAAGAATATGATTTGTCGTGAGATAAGGCAGTTTTTTTGGTAGTTAATAAGTCCATTTGTAAATTTTTTGAAAATACAGTAAATGAAATTAGAAATACAGTTGATGAAAAATTGTTTTTAAAAGCAACAAAATTAATATATAATTATTTAGTAACAGATGTTATCGGAATGTTAATATCAAAAAATATAAAATTTGATGATTTAAAAATGTCAGTTAATAATTTTTCAAAATTAATCGGTTTAATTATTAATGATAAAGTTTCTTCAAGAGCAGCAAAAATTATTTTAGAAAAAATTATTATAGATGATAGTGATCCAGAAATTGTTATGAAAGATAATGGGCTTGAGCAAGTCTCAAATGATGAAGAAATTAGAAAATTTGTTTTAGACGTTTTGGGTGAAAATCCTAAATCGGTTGATGAATACAAATCTGGGAAAATAGCGGTTTTACAATTTTTAATTGGTAAAACAATGGGTAAAGCTAAGGGGGCAGGAAACCCAGGTAAGATTAAAGAAATATTGGAAATGGAATTAAATAAACAGTAAAAAAGAGAGAAATTTCTCTCTTTTTTAATTGATATTATTATAGCTTAAGGACTTGTATTTTAAGCTTTTTTCTGGTATAATACTATAGATAATTTAATATTTGGTTAAAATAATTAAATATGAAAAGTTTTAAAGGATATTTATTAGAATTAATAGAAGTGGTAGCAATTGCTTTATTAATTGTTATTCCAATTAGGATGTATTTGATTACACCTTTTTTTGTTAGAGGACAAAGCATGGAACCAAATTTTGAAGATGGAGATTATTTAATAATAGACAAATTAAGTTTTAGAGTTTCTGAACCAGAAAGAGGTGACATTATTGTTTTTAAAGCGCCGCTTGATGCTCAAAGTTTTTATATCAAAAGAATTGTTGGTATGCCAGGAGAAACAGTTAAAGTTGTTGATGGAGAAGTTTCAATTGTAAATGATAATTACCCTGATGGTTGAAAGTTAAATGAAAAATATTTAGAAGGTCATTATAATACCCCGGGAAATATTCAAATTAAATTAAATAATGGAGAGTATTTTGTTATGGGCGACAATAGGGAGGCTTCATACGATTCTAGAGAATGAGGTAGTTTGAGGGGAGATCATATTGTGGGAAAAGTTTGATTGAGGTTAGCCCCACTTAATAAAGCCAAAGCTTTTTTTGGAACTCAATATTAAAAGTTTTTAAAAATATTATATGGCAAAAAAAGGAATACGGTTTGTTGATATAAAAGATAAATTAAATCATAAAACTGATTCGAAAAAAAATATTAAGACTAATAAGAATATTGCTCTTAATACTGTAAATAAAACAAAAGATATATTCGGGCATAATCTTAAGTTGTGAGAGTTGTTGTCAAATAAAATTGAAAAAGTTTTAGATTTTTATCAGTATGAACAAATAGAAACACCGATAGTAGAATATGCAGAATTGGTTTTAGGTGGATTGTTGAAAGATGAAAGCGAGAATAAAAAACAATTCTTTTTGGTTGAAAAGGCAGGAGAGAAAAGCATGATATTGAGACCAGAGCTATTATCGGGAATGATTCGTAGTTATTTTGAAAATAAAATGCAAAATAAAACACAACCAGTAAAAATGTATTCGCTAGGAAGGGTATTTTTAGACAAGCCAGAAAATGTTTTTAGTCAATACTATCAACTTGGCTTAGAGTCAATTGGTGATTCAAGCCCGATTATTGAAGTCGAAACAATGTTAGCAATTAAAAGATTACTTGAATCGTTTGGCTTTGAACATATTAGTTTTGAGGTTAATAATTTGGGTTGTGAGACCTGCCAAGAGGCATATATTAAAGAAGTTAAAAAGTTCTTTAAAGAGAAAAAGACAAAATTATGTAGTAAATGTAAAAAAGCTTTACAAGGAAATGTTTGAGATGTTTTTAATTGCAAAGAGGAAAAATGTAAAGCGTTAAGATCGGGTTTACCGGCGTTTGATGATTTTTGATGTAGCAATTGTAAAAAGCATTTTTCGATTATTGTTGAATATTTAGATTTTCTCAAAATGAATTATGAAATTAATACTCAATTAAGAGGCTTTAGTAAGTTTGAGGATAAATTTGTTTTTACAGTTCATTATGTGGAAAAAGATAAAAAACATAATATTGGTTTTGGTTTCAGGCATGATAATTTAATGAAGACAATAAGTATGAATGGAAAGTATGGGGTAGGTGCGAGCATTGATGTAAATTCGTTATTCAAATCATTGAGAAATCATAAAAACAAAAAAGAGATAGAGCCTTTCTCAGTGTTTTTGGTGCAGATCGGCGATATGGCAAAGAAAAAAGCTTTTGAGCTAGTAGAAGAATTAAGAAAAGAAAATATTATTGTAAAAACTAACTTAAGTAAAGATAGTTTGAGAAATCAGATTGCAATGGCTGAAAAATCTAAAGTTGACTGTATTTTGGTGATTGGACAAGAGGAGGTTATGAGGGGAGAGGTTATAATCCGTGATTTTCAGTCGGGCTTGCAAGAAAGCGTTTCTTTTGCTAAACTGATAGCAAATCTAGCCAAAAGAAAGAAGCAAGCTAATTAATAAATATTTATAAAAGATACTATATGGCAATTAAAATTACTAAAAAAGACAAAGAATCTACTTCGGCTTTTTTATATAGAATAAGCCAAGTTATTCAAAGAAGTGGAGTTTTGCTAGAAGCTAATAAAAAACAATCTTGTAAAAGAGATAACAATGAAAGAGGAAAGAAATTATCTGCTCTTCATAAGCTTCGAGTAAGAAAAGATATAGCTTATAAAAAGAAAATGGGTATTTCTTTAAAGAAATAAAATATGGAATTTGAATGTTTTGTTTTTGACGAGGTATTAATATCTGATAAAGAGAAGAAAATTATAGACGATTTGGTGCAAGAGATATTTGAGAGTCAAACTTTTTTAAAAATATTAAAAGATAAAAAAATAAAAAATATTTCTTTTTCTTTAATATTGATAGATAATGATGAAGCTAAAAAATTAAACAAAGATTTTCGAAACAAAGATAAAATTCCAGATGTATTATCATTTCCATTTAATGAGAAAGAGGGTAATACAACTATTTTAGGAGATATATTTATTACGCCAAAAGAATTAAAGAAAAAATATACTTTGAGAGATGGTTATTTGAAATTATTAATTCATGGCTTACTTCATTTATTGGGGTATGATCATATACAAGACAAAGATTTTGCTAAGATGGAAAAATTAGAAACCATAATTGCAAAAGAATTAAATAATTAATTAAAATTAGTATTTATGAAAAACGCCTTTTTGTCACTTGACATTGGAACTAACAATACTTATGCTATTTTGTTTAAATGTGAACAAAAGCCACAAGTGTTGTTTTCAGTGAAAAAACCATCAAGTGGGATTAGAAAAGGCGCAATTCAAAACATTAATGAGGTGGTAAATAATGTTAGTGATTTAGTAGACGAAATAGAGCAAGCAACTGATACTCATGTTGCTCAATTAGCAGTTGGTGTATCGGGTGTTAATATACATATGAATAATAGTCGTGGTATTGCTTTGGTTTCAGGTAAAAACAATACAGTTGATAAAGAGACAATTGTTCGAGCTCAAAATTCTTCTAAAGCATTATTCTTACCACCAGGAAGATCAACATTACATGCTATTCCTCAAAAATATATTATTGATGGAAATGAGTTTGATGTAGAGCCTTTAAATATGACAGGGATGAGATTAGAAATAGAAAGTGCTATTATTGATACAGACTCAATGGCAATAAACCATATTTCTCAAATGAGTGAGAGCATTGGTATAAAAGCATCTAATATTTTCGCAGGTCCTTTATCGGGTGCGTTTTCAACATTAACTAAAAGAGAAAAAGATTTAGGCGCTGTTGGAATTGATCTAGGAGCAAGCACAACAACAATGACTGTTTTTGAAGAAGGCAAATTAGTTTTTATGAAAGTTTTGCCTATTGGTTGTGGTAAAATTAGTGATGATATTTGTTTGTGATTACAAATACCTCAAGATGATGGAGAAAAAATTAAAATTGCAGTAGGAGATGCTTTTCCAGATAAAGTTGACGCTAAAGAAACTATTAGTTTGGGAGATTTTTGCCCAAATGAAGATAAAAGTTTTAGAAAGAAAGATTTGGCGGTAGTTGTGTCTTCGAGACTTGAACAAATTTTTGATTTAGTTAATAAAGAGTTAAAACAAATTAATAAATTTGCCAATTTGCCAGGAGGAGCTGTTTTATATGGCGGTGGTTCAATGACTAAAAACATTGTTGATTTAGCTAAGTCTTGTTTAAAATTACCAGTGAGAATAGCGCAACCAGAATTTGGTGGTTTTGTAAATGAAGATCCTGGATTTGCTGTTGCTCTGGGCAATATTCAATTCTTTTTTGAAGACAAAAATGATGGCGAATTTTATAACAGTAGTAAGAGAGAAGGCATTTTAGGTAAGATTTTAAAGTGATTTGAAATAAAAATTTAATAAATAAAATTAATGATTAATTATGTCAAATTCTAATGCGAATAACAAGAGTGAAAGTGATGTAATTCGCACATCAAATACAACAAGTGCTAAACCAAAGGTTAAGATTAAAATTATTGGCATTGGTGGTGCTGGGGGTAATATTTTAACTCGTATGTATAAAAAGAAAGCTGATGGTGTTGATTTTGTGGCAGTAAATACTGATACACAAGGTTTGCATTTCACAAAAGCTGATGAGAAAATAAATATTGGTTTAAATATTACTCGTGGTCTTGGGGCAGGTATGGACCCTGAGATTGGTAGAAAATCAGCCGAAGAAAGTTCTAAAGAGATTGCAGAAATGCTAGGAACTCCAGATTTAATTTTTATTACTTCTGGATTAGGTGGTGGTACAGGTAGTGGAGCAGCTCCGATTATTTCTAAGATAGCCAAGGAGACGGGTGCTATTGTTGTAGCGGTTGTTACAAAACCATTTTTCTTTGAAGGACCAAAGAGAATGGAAATTGCCGAAACAGCCTGAGAACAATTATATCAAAATGTAGATTCAATGATTACTATTAACAATGATCGTATATTTAATGTTATCGATAAAGATACTCCGATTCTCGATGCTTTTAAACAAATTGATGAAATATTAAAACAAGGAGTTCAAGGAATTTCTGATTTAATTAATTTCCCAGGTTTGATTAATTTGGATTTTGCAAATCTAAAAACTATTTTGAAAAATTCAGGAGAATCAATTATTGGAATTGGAAAGGCAGTTGGAAAAGATAGAGCAGTAAAAGCTGCTAAGGCAGCAATTGAATCACCACTGCTTGATTTATCAATTAAAGGTGCTTCTAGAATTTTATTTAACATTAGTGGTCAGAGCGATTTGTCTTTATCTGAAATAACTGAAGCCGCTAGAATTATTACTGACAATGCAGCCAAAGATGCAAAAATTATTTTTGGTGCTTCGTATGATAATGAATTAAAGAATGGAGAAATTAAAATTACTGTTATTGCTGGTGGTTTTGGAAAAGAAAATGAAGGAGAAGAGAAATTAGTTACGAATGATCAATTTATATCGTTTTATAAAAAAGAAAGTGATGATTTTTACAACACTAATCAAAAAATAGATGGAGAAGATGAAGAAGAAGAAAAAGAAGAAGAAAACAATGAGATTGAAATAAATAAAAATGATGAAGAGGGTGTAGAAGAAGATATTGAAGAAGAAAAAGAAGAAGATGATATTGATA
Source organism: Minisyncoccota bacterium (assembly GCA_028691405.1). Classification (GTDB taxonomy): domain Bacteria; phylum Patescibacteriota; class Minisyncoccia; order UBA6257; family JAKLIH01; genus JAKLIH01. The sequence goes on along the minus strand of JAQUZI010000008.1, from coordinate 1,932 downwards.
TCCCACCTTTTTTAAGAAAATTTAAGAAGATGAAATAATTTTGATTTTTTGATAATAAAATGCTAAAAAACAAGTAAAAGTCAACCCTTTTTTGGGGTTGACTTTTTTTATGGATTATATATAATATTATTACACGCTCATCTAAGGCGGGAAAGGTCAAAAATTTAAAAAAGCTTAAGAAAGCATTATGAAGAAAAAAGAAAAAAATAGCAAAAAGAAACAAACAAAAGTTGTTTCTAAAAAAGTTGAAGTAAAAAACAAGAAGAGTGCAAAAAAGAATATCAAAAATACTTTAACTAATATTAAACAAGTTAAAAATAGAGATGGTTTGATAAATAAATTTGATGTTAATCGAATTCATAATGCTATTTTTAAAGCTTTTACAACAACAGATGAAGGTAGCGAGGAGATGGTAAATAAAGTTTTAGAAAAAGTTTTATTTATTTTGAATAAAAGATTTGGGAAGAGAGAAGAAATACCGACAATAGAAAATATACAAGATATTGTTGAAGAAAGTTTAATTTTATTAAATTGTGTTGAGACAGCGAAAAATTATATTTTATATCGTGAACAAAGAAGAAGAGTAAGAGAAAGTAAATTAGCAACAAATGAGGCGGTTGATATAGTTGATCAATATTTAAAAGAATTAGACTGAGAAGTTAAAGAGAATAGCAACACAACTTATTCTTTGCAAAATATGAATGTTTATATATCAAGTTATGTTTCTAAAAAATATTGATTAAATAAAATATATCCACCTGAGATTAGAAAGGCTAGTCGTGATAATTTTTTTCACATACATGATTTAGGAACAATTGGTGCTTATTGTTGCGGTTGGGATTTGTATGATTTATTAAAAATAGGATTTAAAGGTGTGCCAGGTAAAATACAATCTAAACCAGCAAAACATTTTAGAACAGCTTTAGGCCAAGTCGTAAATTATTTCTTTACTTTACAAGGTGAAGTTGCGGGGGCTCAAGCTTTTTCTAATTTTGATACTTATCTTGCTCCATTTATTCGTTACGATCGTTTGAACGAAGTGCAAATTAAACAGGCTTTGCAGGAATTTTTGTTTAATTGTAATGTGCCAACAAGAGTGGGTTTCCAATGCTTATCTGAAGATACAGAGATTTTAACTAAAGATGGATGAAAGAACTATGAAGAGGTTAATGAAGGAGATACAATTAAAACATTTAATCTGGATAAAAAAATATTGGAAGATAAAAAGATAACATATATTTTTAGGAAAAAATATGCAGGGGAGATGTATAATTTAAAAAATAGAATACAAGATCAATTAATTTCTCCAAAACATAGAGTGGTAAGAAAGATGTTTAATTCAGATAAATATGTTTTAGAACCAATTGAGGATGTTTTAAAGTTAAAATCACCGGTAATTATACCTGTCTCAGCTAAAAATATTAGCAAAGATGTAAATATTAGTGATGAGCAGATAAAATTAATGGCTTGAATTATTAGTGAGGGCACAATTGAGAGACCTACAAATAATAAATGTTCTTATCGAGTTTCTATATATCAATCTAGAATAAAAAATAGTAAAAATTGTGATGAAATTGAGAAATTGCTAAAGAAGTTTAAATTAAAGTATTATGAATATAAATCGGCTTCATTGGGGGATGATGTTACAAGGTTTAGATTAAATGCTGATAGCTCAAAGATTATTCATAAATGGTTTGGGACTAGAGATAATATTCATTTTATTCCAGAGGTATTAATTAATATGAGCGAAAGACAGTCAAAATTATTCATAGATACTTATTTGAAAGGAGATGGTTTTGAAGATTGCAAAATTACAATTACTGACTTAGCATTATTAGATGCTATGCAAATTATGTGTGTTAATGCTGGTTATGGTTTTACAGTATTAAAAAGAAAGCCAACAATTGGCTCTAAAGATTTGTTTGTTTTAAG
>JAQUZI010000007.1 GCA_028691405.1 Minisyncoccota bacterium | reverse complement strand
ATATTATTAAAAATAAATAAAATAGATTTAGTAACAGATTTAAATATTTTAGAAGAATTAAATCAAAAATATTCAAGTCTATCTTGAGGTGCAGTCATTCAATACGAAAAAAGGTTTTTTATAAAAACACTGGATGGTTTTATTGAAATAATTACAGTTCAACCAGATGGTAAAAAACCAATGCCTTTTTCTGATTTTTACAATGGTAATCAAATAACTGAATTAATTTAAAAAACAACATAAAAGCAATAACACCGTTAAGGCGTTATTGCCTAACGGTGTTTTCAAAGTGATCGAAGCTGAAGACACCTGCTTCCATTTGTTACATAATCGTCCTCATAAACGAATAGTTGTGTTGTCAAACAAAACAAAGTTTTTGAGAATTTGTAATACTTAATAAAACAACACGAAGTCGGTACAGCTTTAAACGGATCGGCCAACAAGAACCAATTTGTAATTTGGCTCCTTTCTTCCTCCGTTACTAAACCATGCTTTAATAACGGCGCTAACGCCAAAGCAACGATCCATTTTTCTGTTTCTTGGGGAAAACAACGCCCTAAATCTATTAAAAACAATGTTTTTGTACTTTTTTTAAATTTTTCTTTAAAAAAGGCACGGTCAAGTACCAATCGATCTATTTTTTTTAAGAAGGGTTGGAAATTCAAAAAATCTGAAAAATCAAAAATATTAATAAAAAGACTTGTCATTATCATTCCTCCTAAATACGTAAATTATAGCTATAAATATTATAACACATTTACAAATATTGTCAAATTAAAATATTTTTATAGTAAATTGATTGTAGCCCTAAGGAGAATCGAACTCCTATTACCAGATTGAGAATCTGATGTCCTAACCATTAGACGATAGGGCCATGTAAAAATATTTTAGCATATTTTTTTAAAAAATAAAGTCAGTACTTGATATTTTTAAAATTATTGTATAAAATGTATTTATAAATTAATTATTATGAATAGTCTGCAAATTAGAACATGTAAAATATTAACATTTACTCTTGCAACAATTGCAACTCTGTTTTTGTTTATTCTTTTTTTGCAAAACAGGCCATTAACACCTTTAATTCTACATTACATATATACATTTGGTGATTATGTTGCCAATAGAGTTAGTTTGATATATATTTCTGCTATTTCATGGTCTATTATTTTACTTAACTTGTATTTATCTAAAAAATTAAAATCAAACTTTAAATCACTGCATGATTTAATATATATTTCTAATATATTTATTTCGTCTTTCTTTTTAATTTTATCTTTACAAATATTTTTAAATAATATCTAAAATGTCAAAAAGAAATTTAATTTTAATATTATCGTTTATTTTTTTGTTTTTATCTTTTGGTCTTGTAAAAGCTGAGTGTCCTTTGAATTTAAATAATTTAACAATTGCAAGTCAGACAAGCCAAGACAAAGCTGATATTATTAGATTACAATCGATCCTATACATTAATGACTTGTACGATGGACCCATTACTGGTTATTACGGAAAACTAACAACCGCAGCTATTAATAGTTTAAAAAAACAATACAATCTTAATCAAGATGGTGTTGTTGATAATACTATTGTTAATATTATATGCTCAAATTATACATTATGTCCTTTTAGATCTGATTTAGAAAATCCAAGCGAATATCCTAAAAAAGAAATTAAATTTGTCCAATATTTTCTAAGATCAATTCCTAATATTTATCCTGAAAAATTAGTTACTGGTTACTATGGTTATAAAACTGAAAATGCTGTAAAAAATTTACAAAAATATTTAAATATCAATTCTCCCGGTAAAATTGATAGTTTTACCCGACAAGAATTCTGTAAATTCTTTTATTCTTTTGATAGTAATTTAATTAATCAACAAACTTCAACAAACACTACTTCCATATTCCAAACATTATGCCTTCCTTTTCCTAAAAAAGTAAATACGGGAGAATCGGTTTTGTTTATCTCTCAAATATTAGGAGGTAATCCACCATATAAATATATATGAAATAATGAAAGCAAATACAATGATAAAACACTCAAAGCCTCTTTTAACAAACCAGGTGATCAAAGTGTTAGCCTTAAAGTAATTGATAGTATTGGTAATATTTCTAGCACTAATTGTAGTGTAGAAATTGTTGGGGAAGAAATAGCTAGCACTTCGGAAGATTGGATTTCATTTAATGTTGATGAAACAGAAAATACTGAAAACACTAATAATGTAACAACTGGAGCTGAAAAATATTTACACAGCAATCAATATTGAACAAGTGGTTGAACATGCTATCCAGCTCAAAGATTACTTAATAGATGTGTTTGTCAAAAAATCAAAAAAACAAAAACTATATTCAATAAAATTGTATATAGCATTGCCGGGTATACTTTAGAAGAGTTACCTCAAAGTACTATGATTTATTCAACTGAAGAAGAATGCAAACAATTTTGTAGTGAAGAAGGTGATCAGAACACCTTTGCAGTCAATGGAAGGGTTACTACAACCAGAGGAACACCAACTAAAGTTACAAAATTTGCTCAATCAGAAATGGATGCATTAATTCGAAATCCATTAAAGTTAGATTTAGAAGTATTGCCAAAAGAAATTGTTGTTGGTGATCCAGTAAAAATTCATGTAATTAATATGCCTCCTTTTGTAAGAGAATTAATTGACAATAATAAAGATTTAACACTAAGAGGTTATTGATCAGGCGATATATTAGATCAATATTTAGATACAATAGTTGGTAATTATAAATATGGCAGTAGTAGTTTTGTTGACGAAAATGGAAAAATTTTAAATAGCAAAGAGACTGTACTTGCTCATTATTCTAATGGAAAACCTAATTACGGTTTATCAGTACCAAAAACTATACCTGAAATATATTGCGGCGATGGTAAGTGTCATTTTGAAGAAAGTAATTCGTCCAATCCTCTTTATTGTCGAAAAGATTGTTTAAATAGTCAAAATATAATATATAACCCTAAAATAGACATTCAAACTAATACAAATGTACAGCATATTTTGTTACAATCTTTAGATAGATGAGTTGGCACTATTACTCGTTCTCTAATCCCTCGTTTTCATGACACAGACGTATTTTCACTTTTTGATCATTTTAAAAATGTATTAGCTAATAATTGAAATGCATTTTACACAACCATTGATAAATATCCTAAAATACAAAACGTTGTTTATATGAAAAGGGATTTCTATGATTATAATTCAAATTTAAATAATGGTGTTTTTGGTCAAAGAGATTTGTATTGATCTTTTAACAAACCTGGAAGTTATAACATTAATTATAAATTATATTTTTATGACAGTAACAAAGAAAAAGAATATTTAATTGGCAGTGTAAATAATTACAATGTTCAGGTTGTTAAAAAACCAACCTCTGGAAATTATATGAGAATGTTTTTGACTTACGACAAACCAGCAAAAGGCAAGACAGAATGCCCTACAAACTTCTATTGAATTGATCCAAAAACAGAAGAGCTCATATATATAACACCAAGTATTGCTAAGTTTAAAAACGAGGTCAGTAAATATTCATCATTACCATATAGGGATTTAGACGGAAAATTAATGTCTTTTGATTGAAATCATTTATATATCGAAAGTATAGAAAACGGTGGTGATATTTGAAACTTTGGTCAATATAAAGAAAACTATCATTCAAACGCTTACCCAGGAACAGGAATTTTAAGTATACCACTTATCGCTGATACAAGATATACAAGCAGATTATCAAACTATATCAGTAATGCTGGTAATATTGATTACAGTGTAATTAACAAACCAAAAGGCATGTATTATAATATTGACCTTGGTAGTAAATATTATCAACCATTTAGTTGTCGTGCTGATTCACCAAATCAAAAATGTATTGGAGTTGATTCAGCTTCATCAGTTGTATTCGGATACCAGAGCTTTCAAGACACACACAATATCTATAGTTCAGGATGAAGATCAGATCATTTAAAAACAGGTAATATATATTCTGGATCTGGTATAAGCTCTAAAATACAAAGCAATTCAAGAACTTTATGCATTGAAGAGCCTTTAAGAGATGAAACTCCTACCAGTAAAAGAAATCCTAAATATTATACCGATTTAACATTAAGTAATTTTCAACTAGGCCAAGTACAAAATAACAAAAGAGAAGTTACAATTGATGTAACAAATATTGGCGAACAAATATTTAAAACAAAAACTGAAACATCTGAAGTTCTTGTTCGATGTAACAGATTAGGTAATGGAACCGGTGAAAATATTGGAAACTTTTTATTCCATGCTTACAAACCTTTAAATGCAAATTCTACAACAACACTTAAAGCAACCTTTGATTGCCGTTTAACTGATACTGTACAATACGCAACAACTAATATTTTACCTGCCATCAAATCAAATACTAAAATCGCTTGTGTTGTTGACCCAGATAATTTAGAAGAAGAGTCAAATGAGCACAATAATATATTAACAAACATAACTTTTAGCTGTGAATAATATGACTAAATTTATCCAAAAACATATCTATATTATTATATCTATACTAGTATTATTAGTAATACTTATATGTTTCCAAAATTCAAACCCCGTTTCATTTTTAAATGATAATTTATTTGCTAATCTTACAAATAATAAAAAAGGATATACTTGTGATCGATATGCTGGCATATGTGAAGTTGATGAAACATCACCTGAATATTTAGATGAAAAACAATGCCAAGCACAATGTTCAAAATTAAGATACCAATGGTACTGTAATGAAACTATTGGCCAATGCACACGTGATTTTCGAGGAAAATACAATAATTACGATAGCTGTTGATCAAACTGCTATGACAAAGTAACATATTATTGTGATGCTACTGATGGCGTATGTAAATCTGGTATGTTATGAGGAGATACTACTCCTACATTATTATTACAAAATGCATATATGACAATAGATGAATGTGGTCAAAAATGTAAACCTATTAAAAATGTATATATCTATAACAGCGGTACTAAGAAATGTGCTTGAGATAATACTGGCGCTTATTCTGGATATATATCTTGAGACGATTGTACCAATAAATCAGGATCAAATGGTAGTATAAAATTTACACAATCTAATGGTAAATGTGTACCAACCCCAACTGGCGAGTTTGATACATTAAGAAAATGCACCCAAGCTTTACCTAATGAATACGCTGGTTATACCGGATTTAATTGCAATTACTCCGAAGGTAAATGCTATCTTTCAACAGGAAGTGCTGAATTTAAAGCCACAACTATGGAAGATGCGTATGAAATTTGCAAGTATAACTGCATGCCAAACACAGATAAAGAAATAATTGAAGATTACAAATACAGAACTACTAGATAGACAAATGCTTGCAAAAACATAATAAATATGTTAATATATCACAAATAAAATAATTAAATTTAGATTATGAAAGCTATTATTAAAACTGGTGGAAAACAATATATTGTCAGCAAAGATGATGTAATAAAAATAGAGAAAATCAAAGACGTTAATGAAAACGACGAGATTTCTTTTGATAATGTTTTGTTAGCCTTTGACGAAAACAATGTTAAAGTTGGCACACCAACTGTTAAAGATGTTGCTGTAAAGGGAATTGTCACTGAAATAAAAAAAGACAAAAAGGTTATAATTAGAAAATACAAGAATAAAACAAGATATCGAAAAACAATTGGACATCGTCAAATCAAAGCGAAAGTAAAAATTACTTCCATTGCTTAACAAAAAATGGCCCTTATCGGCCGTTTTTTAATTGTTTAAAAACCTGTTTAAAAACATATAATAACTTTTTTGACAAAAAATTAAAAAATTGCTAAAATTTAGTTATTAAACTTTAAAATATTACCATGAAAGAATTATTAAGTAACAACGTAACTTGAATTGATATAACTTCTCCTACCGGAGAGGATCTAAATGTTTTAGAAAAAGAATTAAAAATTCCTAAAAAAATTGTAGAGCAAATTCAAAAAAAATCAAGTGGCAATAAAATGGAATTTTATAAAGATTGTTTTTATAGCGTTTTGTATTTTCCAATATGAGATGAAGAAACTAAAAAAACAAATCCAGTTGAATTAGATATTATCATTTACAAACAATTTATCATTACTGTAAAATATTGCGAATTATTTATTCCTATAGATGAATTTATCGAAACATGTGAAATATGTAACAAAGAAGAAAAAGAGGAATATATTGGCAGTACAACTTATGAAACTTTCTACCACATTATTCAAACAATGTTAAGTTTTTCTCGTCGTCAATTACATCATATTGAAAAAAAGATTGTAGATTTAGAAGAAAATGTATTTGATATGGATGCCTCTAACAATAATCAAAAACTTATTTACTCAACCCTAATAATTAAGCGTGATTTATTAGGTTTCAAAAGAATATTTATGACCTTGCAAAATTCATTAACCAGTATTGGCTACAAAGGTGAAGAATTTTGAGGCCAAGATGCTAAACCATATTTGCTTGATTTAATTAATGACAGTAAAAGAGTTTGAAATAATATTGAACATCATTATGCTTTACTCGAATCTTTAGAAGAAACTCTCTATACATTAATTAATAATAATATTAATGCTTTGACTAAAATTTATACAATTATATCATTTATAGCTTGGCCAACATTACTTTTAATTAGTTGATACCAAACAAATACTAATTGATTGCCATTTGTCGGTAGACCATATGATTCATATATAATTTTTATCGTTGCTTTAATTCCATCTGTTTTAATTTACTGATACTTAAAAAGAAATAAATTAATTTAATCATGACACCAATAAAAATACACAACTCTCTAAGTGGGGAAGTTGAAGAATTTAAGCCAATAGATAAACCTTATTTAATCGGTATGTATACCTGTGGACCAACAGTATATAACTATACTCATATTGGCCATTTACGCACATATATTTTTGAAGATATTTTTAAAAGAGTGTTATCAAAAAATGGTTATTTAATTGAGCATGTAATGAATGTTACTGACATTGGTCATTTATCATCTGATAGTGATACCGGGGAAGACAAAATAGAACGTCAAGCCAAAAAAGAAAACAAAACTGTATATCAAATTGCTAATTTCTACACCAAAGATTTTTTATGAAATTTAAAACAATTAAATATTGATAGGCCAAATATTTTGGCACCAGCTTCTCATTACATAAAAGATCAGATAAAAATGATAAAAAAATTAGAAGCTAAAGGCTATACCTATAAAATTAGTGATGGTATCTATTTTGATACTTCAAAAATAGATTGCTATAAAACATTATTCAATCAAAACAAAGATGATTTAAAAAGTGATGATCGTATTGAAAATGCTTCTGAAAAGAAAAATCCAACCGATTTCGCTTTATGAAAATTCTCTCCAAAAGATGAAAAAAGGCAAATGGAATGAAAATCACCATGAGGAATTGGCTTTCCTGGCTGGCATACCGAATGTGTAAGTATTGCCACAAAACACCTTGGAAAATATTTTGAAGTTCATTGTGGTGGTTGAGATCACATTCCCGTTCATCATCCAAACGAAATAGCTCAAGCTATAGGTGTTACTGGTAAAAAATTATCTAAATATTGAATTCATTTTGGATTTTTGCTTCAAAATTCTGAAAAAATGTCAAAATCAACTGGTAATTTTTATCGCATAAAAGATGTTATTGATCAAAATATAAACCCACTTGCTTATAGGTTATTTGTTTTAAATACCTACTATCGCAAAACAGCTGATTTTTCAATGGAGGCAATTAATGCTTCAAACAATGCTTTAAATAACCTATATCAATTTGCTGAAAAAATACAAGCGCTTAAAAGAATAAAAATATTTAAAAGAAAACTTTTTAAAAATACAAAACAAAACTTTATCATATTAAAAAACTTTGAAACTGATTTTATTAATGCCTTTAATGATGATTTAAATTCACCAAAAGCTTTAGAAACATTATGAAATATGATATCAACTGTTAATAAAGACATTTATTCCTTTGATCCAAATGAAGTTATATCTGTATTAAAAAACTTTGATGATATCTTAGGTTTAAAAATACTAAATCATAAAAAACCAAGAATACCAATAAAAATACGTTTCTTGGCTTGGAAAAGATATATATTAAAAAACCAAAAGAAATTTAAAGAATCAGACAAAATACGAGATAATATATTAGACTTAGGTTATCAAATAAATGATTATCAAACATTTTATACCATTTCAAAAAAACAATAAAAACAAATAAATGTCTAATCAAAATTACAAATACAAAAAAGACAATACTGATTATACCAATCTATTTAAATCTTTAGAAGCCGAAGGTAAACTACCTCCACAAAATATTGAATTAGAAGAAACATTACTTGGAACTTTAATCTTAGATAAAAATACTATTACCAGAGTAGCTGATATTTTGCTTGATGAAGATTTCTATCGTTATGAAAACAGAAAAATTTATTCTGTTATTATTGAATTATTTGAAAAAGGCAAACCAATTGATGTTATGACAATTACCAATCGTTTAAAAGAAAAGGATTTATTACCTGAAATTGGTGGTGCTAGTTATTTAGCTTCTCTTGTTAATAAAACCCCTTCAAGTTACAACTGTGAAGAATATGCTAATATTATTCATCGTAAAAGAATATTAAGAGATCTAATTGCTGCTTCATATGAAATCGGTAGACTCGGCTTAAATGAAGATGATGATGTTGATACCGTGTTAGACCAAGCTGAACAATTAATTTTTAAAATTGCTAAAAAGAAAATTGAAAAAAATTTTGTTGATATTAAATCTGGTTTAGTTGAAGCTTTTGAAAGAATTGATAATTTACAAAAAAATGGAGGAAGATTAAGAGGTATCACTACCGGATTTTCACAATTAGACAATCTTTTGAGTGGCTTACAAAAATCAGACATGATTGTTGTCGGCGCTAGACCATCTATTGGTAAATCATCTTTTGCTTTAGATATTGCTAGACATACAGCTTTAAATGGTAATAAAGTTGCTATTTTTAGTTTAGAAATGTCTGCCGATCAATTAGTTGATCGTTTTATTGCCGCTGAAGCTAATGTTAATTTATGAAAAATTAGAACTGGCTTTCTTTCATCTCAAGGAGAATTTAATGATTACACATTACTGCATGATGCTTTAGCTCGATTATCTGAAACTAAAATATTTATTGATGATACGCCTGGGTTAACTGCTTTACAAATCAGAACTAAAGCCAGAAGATTAATGGCTGAACATGGTTTAGATTTAATTATCATTGACTACTTGCAATTAATTGGTACTACTTCAAACTATATTAATTCCGTCCAACAATACACTGAAATATCAAAAGCAATGAAAATCATTGCTCGTGAATTAAATGTTCCTGTTATTGCTTTATCTCAATTATCTCGTAGCGTTGAACAAAGAATTCCTCCTGTACCTAAATTATCTGACCTCCGTGAAACAGGATGTTTAGCTGGCGATAGTTTAATTATGAAATCTGATACCGGAGAATTAATTCCAATAAAAGATTTAGTAAATTCAAAAGAAAAAATATCAGTAAACTCACTAGACCATGATTGATCCATTACATCAAAACAAGTTAGCAAAGCTTTTTCAAGTGGCAAAAAAATGATATATGAATTGAAACTTAGAAGTGGTAATAAAATAAAAGCATCTGCCAATCATCCTTTTTGGAAGGTTAGTGGTTGAACAAGGTTAGATGAATTAAAAACCGGTGATTTTATTGCAACACCAAGAGAATTAAAAATATCAAACCCAAAAAATGAAATGAAGAAAGAAGAAATTATTCTTTTAGCTCATTTGCTTGGTGATGGTTGTATTTTGCCAAACCAACCATATCATTATATCAGTGCTGATCCAAAAAACATTGAAATAGTATCTAAAACCGCTAAAAAATTATTTGGAATTAAAGCAAGGATAATTAAACAAAAAAATTGATGACATGTATATCTAACTAGCCCAAATCATTTAACACACAATACTGTTCATCCTATTACAACTTGATTCAATAATTTAAATATTGAAAGAGTTGATTCTTATGATAAAAAACTTCCTTCCAAAGTTTTTAGTTTAGATGATAAAAATATTGCTTTGTTTTTAAAACATCTTTGAGCTACTGACGGAAACATTAGCTATAAAAAATCTGTTAAAACACATCGAGAGCCAGCCATATTTTATAGCTCAACTAGCTATGATTTAGCTTGAGGTGTTAAACATCTACTTTTAAGACTAGGTATTAAAAGTACAATTACTGAAAAAAAGAAAGGAAATTACAGAATTTGTTACACTGTTACAATTTATGGTAGTGAAAATCATCTAAAATTTTTAAAACAAATTGGTTGTTTTGGAAAAAGAGGTGAGATAGTTGCTGAATTAATAAAACATTGTAAAACAATTGTTGCCAATCCAAACACCGATCTTTGGCCAAAAGAAACTTGAAAATTAATGATAGAGCCAATTTTAATATCTAAAAATATTGAATGAAAAGAATTTAAAAAATTAATTAATACAAGAAAAAGCAAAGAAGGTTTATTCAAGATTGGTATTAGTAAAGCGATGATAACAAAAATTGCTCAAGCTTTAAAATCTCCACTTATTGATAATATGGTTAACTCTAATATTTACTGAGATCAAGTTGTTTCAATAAAAAAACTAAAAGTAGAAGAAGTGTTTGATATTACTGTACCTAAATTACATAACTTTATTGCTAATGATATAATTCTTGAAAATTCGATTGAACAAGATGCGGACGTAGTTATGTTATTATATAGGGAAGACAAATACAGAAAAACAACTGAAAACGCTAATGTGGCTGAAGTAATTATTGCCAAACATCGTAATGGCGCTACTGGTAGTGTTAAATTATATTTTGAAAATAACTGCGCTAGCTTCCGCAATTTAGAAACAACTAATATATCAAACGACTTTAATCCACCTGATGAAAATCTTGATTACAATTCTTTTGTCCCACCAGAGAATCAATCAACTGATAATGAATATGGACCAACTCCTGAAGAACTAGAAAAAGAAGAAGATATTGATTTTAGTGATAATTAAACATTTTAATAAAAATATTAATAAAAACATATGAAAAAAATACTTTGATTTGTTTTATCAATTGTTATTTGTTTTTCAACATCATTTTTTGGATCTCAAGTAACAATGCCGGCCATTAATGGCTGATATGCAAATATTAACAAGCCATTCTTCAATCCGCCAAATTGAGTTTTTGCTCCTGTATGAACATTATTGTTTTTCTTAATGGCTATATCACTATATCTCATTTTAATTCAACCAAAGAAAAATATAAAAGCAATAATTCTTTTTATTACCCAATTGATTTTTAACTTTTTATGATCTTTCACTTTTTTCTATCTTCAAAATCCACTTTTAGCCTTTATTAATATTCTTGTCTTAATTGCTTTAGTTTTTCTTACTTACAAAGAGTTTATTAAGATTAATAAAACCGCAAGTATATTGTTACTTCCTTATCTTGCCTGAATTTCTTTTGCATCAATCTTAAATCTTGCTATTGTTTTGTTAAACTAGGAATATATTTAATATTAAATAATTAATTTAAAAATATACATATGACAACCAAAGAATTATTGGTAATTTTTAATGCTGGCTCAACTTCATTAAAATATAAAGTATTTGATTACAAAACTTTAGAATTATTAGATTCTGAAACTTTTGATATAGAAGAGAAGGGGAAAGAAAGAGAAATTCTTCAAGAAGCTTTGTTTAATAAAATATTAGTTAAAGCTAAAAGTTTTGGAGATATTAAATATTTTGGTCATCGCGTTGTTCATGGTGGAAATGATTTTACTCAACCAACAATAATTAATAAAAATAATATCAAAAAACTTGCAAAATACAATGAGCTAGCGCCATTGCATAATCCTTACAATTTATCTTTTATTAATTTAGCTTTAATTAATCAACCTAAAATTAAAAATGTTGCTGTTTTTGATACTGGTTTTTTTGCCAATATTAATGAGGAATCAAAACACTTTGCCATTCCAATAAAATATTATTATCAAAATGTAAAAAGATATGGTTTTCACGGCATATCACACCAATATATTTTAAGTGAAGCTTCAAAAATTTTAAAGAAAAAAGAGAGAAATTGTAATTTAATTATCTGTCATTTAGGTGGCGGTTGTTCTATCAGCGCTATTTCTAAAGGTATAGCTGTTGATATATCTTTAGGTTTTACGCCTTTAGGAGGGATAATGATGTCAACCCGATCTGGTGATATTGATCCTGGTGTATTAATTCATCTTATTAAAAAATATAACTACACTATAGATGAATTAAATGCAATTTTAAATCATAAATCTGGCATATATGGCATTTCTGGTAAAACTAATTATCTCGATTTAATTAAGGGTGTAAAATCAAAAGACGAAAAATGTGTTCTTGCTTTTAATATGTTTTGTTATCAAATTAGGAAAACAATTGCTAGCTATTTTGGTATTTTAAACAAAATTGATGCTATTTGTTTTACTGGGTCAATTGGCAGTGGCCTTGATATTACTAGAAAAAATATTATGAAAAATCTAAATATTGCTAAAAATATTGAAATATTAGCAATTAAAACTAATGAGGAACTAAATATTGCTAAACAAATAAAAACATTGGAATAATTGACTTTTTTTGAAAATATGATATAATTTACTTACAAAACTCCCAAGATGCCAGGCAAACAATAAGTCCTGATAAGGGGTCGACAACTTAATTATTTAAATCTGTTGTGGGAGTTTATCTACCAGCAGATTTTTATTTATTCTTAAATTCTAAATTATGTTAACACGCGAACAAAAAAGGGAAAAGATTAATAAAATAAAAGAGGAAATACAAAATTCACCCTATATTTTTTATATCACTTTTTCCGAAATTAAGACAAAAGATGTAACAAAACTTAGAAGCGAACTTTTTGGCGTAGAATCTAAAATGGCATTAGTTAAAAAAACATTAGCTGATATTGCCTTTAAAGAATCAGAAGTCAAAAATGTTAACCTTAAAAAAGGTTTTAAAGGTCAAGCGGCTTTAATATTTTCTAACGAAAATTTATTTAGCGCTCTTGGTTTTTTAAACGCTTTCAAAAAATCACATAAAGGTAAGTTTGATATCTTAGGCGCCATACTAAACAAAGAGGCTGTTGATCAACAAACTTTATCAATGTTTACATCTATTAAATCTGAAAATGATTTATATACTCGATTGGTTTGATCTATTAAATACCCATTAACTAAATTAGTTTTTGCTTTAGATCAAATTAGTCAAAAGTCTAATTAATAATTTAATAAATATATATTATGGAAAATGAAAAAACAATTTCTCCAAAAATCGAGGAATTAATTAAAAAAATCGAAGAATTATCTGTTACTGAGATTGTTGAATTAGTAAAAACATTAGAAGAAAAATTTGACGTTTCAGCTACACCTATGGTTGGTGCTGTTGCTGCCGGTGGAGAAGATGGTGGTGAAGAAAAATCAACTGTATCCGTTATTCTTGAATCAACTGGCGATGCTAAAATTCAAGTTATCAAGGCTTTAAGAGACATAACTGGTCTTGGCTTAAAAGAAGCAAAAGATTTAGCCGATGGTGCTCCACAAGCTGTTAAAGAAAATATTGCTGTTGCTGACGCTGAAAACATTAAGAAAACATTAGAAGAAGCCGGTGCAAGAGTTTCTATCAAATAAACAGATATCACTTTTAAAAAGAACGATTTATATCGTTCTTTTTTTATTGTTTTTTAATCAAATATTTGTTGACTTTTTCTTCTTTTTTATCTATACTATAACTAATAATATATTTATTTAAATGAAAATTTTATCTAAAAAATTAAAAATTAATGAAATGAAAACCCTATGCCAATCTTTTCGTAAAGAAATTATTGACATGGTTTACAATGCAAAGTCAGGTCATATTGCTGGACCACTTGGTGCGGTTGAACAATACGTCGCTTTGTATTTTGGTGATGTATTAAAATACAATCCTAAAAATCCAAAATGAGAAAAAAGAGACAGAGTTGTTATTTCTAATGGCCATTATGCTCCTTTAGCTTATCTTGTTTTAGCTGAAGCTGGTTTCTTTGATAAACAGATATTAAAAACTTTTAGAAATTTTGAATCAATTTTACAAGGACATCCAAACAAAAAAACACCTGGTATTGAAACTTCTTCTGGACCAGTTGGTGAAGGGTTATCCCAAGCAACTGGCATGTGTCTTGCTTCTAAATTAGATAAAAACCCATACCAAGTTTATTGTTTAATGGGTGATGGTGAACAACAAGAGGGAAGCACATGAGAAGCGGTAATGTTTGCTGCTAAATATAAACTAGATAATCTTATTTGTTTGATTGATCGAAATCAAATACAAATTGATGGTCATACTGAAGATGTAATGCCAATTGAACCTTTGAAAGCAAAATATGAAAGTTTTAACTGAAATGTTATTGAAGTTGACGGTCATAATTTAAAAGAAATTATTAATGCTATAAATCAAGCAAAATTTATTAATGATAATCCAACTGTAATTATATGTAATACATTAGCTGGTAAAGGCGTGTCATTTATTGAAAACAAATCAGAATGACATGGTAAATCAATTTCTGATGATGTTTATCAAAAAATTCAAAATGAATTAAATAACTAATATGATAAATAATTCACTAAAATTAAATAAAAAAATATTTTCTGATAATTGCGAGCAAGCATCAACTCGCGATGGTTTTGGTGAAGGACTATTAATTTTAGGTGAACAAAATGAAAAAGTTTGTGTTTTAAGCGCTGATTTAACTGATAGTTTAAGAGCTTT
The DNA here is from genome assembly GCA_028691405.1 of Minisyncoccota bacterium. GTDB lineage: Bacteria > Patescibacteriota > Minisyncoccia > UBA6257 > JAKLIH01 > JAKLIH01. Next base: position 5,200 of record JAQUZI010000007.1, on the reverse strand, counting down.
AAAATTTAAAAATAGATTTCCAGAAAGATTTTTTTCCGTTGGTATTGCTGAACAAAATATGGCCGGTGTAGCTAGTGGACTGGCTGGTGAAAATAAAATACCATACATTCTTTCTTTTGCTATTTTTTCTCCGGGTAGAAGCTGAGAAATAATTAGAACTGCTATATGTTATAACGATGTTCCTGTAAAAATTGTTGGTGGTCATAGCGGTCTTGATACTGGTCCAGACGGAGCTAGTCATCAATGTTTAGAAGACGTGGCTATTATGAGAACTTTACCTAATATGATTGTTGTTGCCCCATGCGATAGTATTGAAGCTAAAAAAGCAACTATTGCTATTAGTGAAATAAACAAGCCTTGTTATTTAAGATTACAAAGAAGCAAAACAAAAACAATCACAACGCTTGATACCCCATTCGAAATTGGAAAAGCAAATGTTTTATACAATCAAAACAATTCAGAAGTAGCTTTAATTTCTTATGGTAATTTAACGGCCAATGTATTAGATACAGCTTATGAATTAGAAAAAGAAAAAATTAGCTGTACCGTAATAAATTGTCACACAATAAAACCATTAGATAGAAAAATATTAATTGATTATGCTAAAAAATGCAAAGCTTTCGTTGTTGTTGAAGATCATCAAAAATATGGCGGTTTAGGAAGTGCTATATCCGAATTACTAGCCGAAACACATCCTATACCAATTGAATTTGTTGCTGTTAATGATCTTTTCGGTGAAACTGGTTCTCCAACACAACTTTATGCTAAACATCACTTAGATAAACAATCTATAAAACAAGCAGTTCGTAAAGTTATAAAAAGAAAAAATATATAAAAATTTAATAAAAAATTAATCAAAACAATATGAAACAAAATAACAACCCATTTCGTTTCGCCGCTATAAGTATTTGAGCTGTAGCTTTAATCTTAGTGTGTGGCTTTATAGCTAATGGCGCTTGAGTTACACCAACCGCCAACCCACCAGCTGAAAACTTATCAGCCCCATTAAACGTCGGCACAAGTAACCAGACCAAACAAGGATCTTTGACTATTAGCGATGCTTTAACTGTTGCTAGTTCTTCCTTGTTTCAAGGTACAGCCACATTTACACCAACAGCTAATAGTGAAAACCAATTTAAAATAACTAATGCTGCCGAAACAGAGTTATTCAAAATAGACTCTACAAACAATACTGCTTCTTTAAAAGATCTTAGTATTAGTGCAAATACAATGAATTTTGGAACAACTACTGATTTTAAATTAGGTATAGGACAAGTGCCAACTACTAATAATTTAGAAGTAAATGGAACTGCTTCATCTACTGGCAATATCACATCAAGCACTGGTTTTTGTATTGGCGCTAGCTGTATTACTGAGTGACCAAGCGGTGAAGGTGGAGGAGGAGAGAGTATCCCTCAAAGCGGTATAGTATTATCTCAAACAGATACTAACGCGTCTTTAGAAGCAGGTGGATTTGCGCTTAAAAGAGCTTCCGGTATGCCTTTTGTTATTATGGTAGATAATGCTTTCTTAGGACCTACACCATTCTATTTATTTGAAAAACAATAAAAAATATTTTATGAAATTAGATGTTATTATTATTGGATCTGCAACTTTAGATTTTTTCATTAATAGTTCTGAATCTAAAATAATTAATGAAAAAAGTTTTATAAACAAAAAAGGAATTGCTTTTCCTTTAGGACAAAAACTAGAAGGAAGCATTTTTTCAACTAAAACTGGTGGCAGTTGTTTAAACGTTGGAACTACCTTTTCTAATTTTGGCTACAAAAGTTATTTAGTTAGCAATGTTGGCGCTGATTTAAACAAAAAGACAATTCAAGACTTTATTAAAAGTAAAAAAAATATCAAGAAAACAAAAATAAAAATTGATAAAAAAAGAAATACTAGTTTTTCTTGTATACTTTTGTCTAACAATGCTGAGCGTACTATTATTAAAGATCCCAAAAGTTGTTCTGCTAATATAATTGTAAATCAAAAAGATTTAAAAAATACTCAAGCTAAAATACTTTTTTCAAGTTCATTATATGGAAAAAGAACAAATTGGAACACAATCGTTAATTATAAAAAAGATCATCCAGAAACAATGTGATGCTCAAATCCAAACACAAAAGACCTTCTGTTTTTGAAAAATAATTTAAATATATTAAATTACATTGATTGTTTTTTCTTAAATCTTGAAGAAGCTAGCCTTTTAAGTAATATACCTTATACAAAAGAAAAACAAATATTTCAATTTATAGATAAGCATATTAAAGGTATTTGCATTGTCTCTAAAGGTAAAGATGGTTTAACTGCTTCAGACAATAAACATATCTATTATTGTAATGCATACAAACATACTAAAATTGTAGATACAACTGGTGCTGGCGATGCATTAGCAAGCGGGTTTTCCTTAATGTTTAGAAAAACAAAAGACATTGAATATAGTTTAAAATTCGCTCTAGCAAATGCTAGTAATTGTATTGAGAAAATAGGTGGAAATACTAATTTACTTACCCCAACAATATTTAATAACAAAACATGAAAAAAATACTTCAATAAATTAAAAATTAAAAAAGAAAAAATATGATAAAAAAATTAATATTACCATTTTTAAAAAATGAAAAATGTTTAGTCCTCGCTTATGATCATGGTTTGGGTAAAAACCCAGAAGTATTTAAATTTCAATCTAAAAATCCAAAATATATTTTTGAGTTAGCAAAAAATATACAGGCAACTGGCATTATCTTAAATAAAGGAATAGCTGAAATATATTCTCAATCAAATTACAAAACACCATTAATTGTCAAATTAAATTCTAAATCAGAAAAAACAAATGAACCAATTTTAACTTGTTCAGTTAAATATGCTCATAAATTAGGGGCAAAAGCTGTTGGTTATACCATCTATTTTGGATCAGAATATGAATCTGAACAAATTGAAATTGCCTCAAATATCATTGAAGAAGCTCATAATCTTAATATGGCTGTTATTATTTGAGCATATATTGTTAATAGCTCTTGAGAATACATTCAAGATTTTAATTATTTATCTTTTGCTTTAAGACAAGTTTATGAAATTGGCGCTGACATGGTTAAAATGCCAGCTATAGAAAACTTATCTGCTTTACAAAAATTAAATGAAATTGCTCCTAACTTACCAATAGCTATAAGAGGCGGAAATTCAATCAATAACGAAAATTTATTAGATTGGACAAATAATGTAATGAAAAACAAAGGAAATGGAATAATAATTGGTAGAAATATCTGACAAAAAGAAAACGCAGTCGAAATAGGCAAGAAATTGCATAATATAATATTTAATAAAAATATTTAAATTGATTTATGAAAAAATATTTATGAATATTAATATTAACGCTAGTAATATTAATTGGGTTATCTGTTGTTCAGACACAAAAAGTATTAGCGTACGATTGTGTTGGTCAACCACAAAACTGCACTGACGGTAAATTTGATAAAGAAAAATGATGTGACCACCAACCAGACGAAGATAAGGGTATAGATGGAGGAGCTGGATCAGCATGTTGTGGCGCCGGTAGTAAAAACTGCAAATTACCTTGCTGAACAAGCTATTGCGAAGAAGACGAATGTATAAAATTTGAAAGTTGCGATAACTTTAAAAACGGCCTATGACATACTCATGGGTGTGATTGAGTTAAACTTGATGCAAAAGGAAACCTAGTTTATTCTCATGGAATACCAGCATGGAATATTAATAATCGCATTGGTTATTTGAGTTGAATATTAGCAGGTTGTCCTCATTATCATCACGCTTATGGGACAGGTCCTGCCGATAAATGCTTTAATTTCATGCAAACATTTCCTCAGGCCCATGGATCGCATCCATGTATTAATGATGCTGATTGCACAACAACAACGACAACAAAGGGAAGTACAAATTGCAATACTGGAGAAACAAATCCTCATTACACTTGTGACGATGTAAATACATATGATTCTTCTAGTAAATCATACACAAATGTATATTGTGTTAAGAAAAATTGATGTGGCGTTACTAATTGTAACACCAAAGACAACAAAACAACAATAAAAGACATGTTTGTCGAGGGTATCTGAATTGAAAATGCAAATTACTATCATAATGATAAATGTACACCTTGTCCTACTGGGCAAACATACCCTCACACCGAATGTGAAACTAAATCAATCTATTATCAAAAGGGAGCATATAAATATAAATATATTTACGAAACCTGTAAAGAAATGAATAGTTGTGGTGTTGATGAATGTGATTTTAGCAAAAATACATATGAACAAATAGGGAATATGTGGGTTGTTGAAAGTGCAGAATGTAAAGCAAAAACAGACACTACAACAACAACCACAACAACTACTACCACCGCCCCATCAGATCCAGATAATAAAATATATATATGCGATCCAAATTCTGAAAATATAAGTGGTTACGGTCAATGTATATTAGTTAACAAAAACCAATATACTACTTTTAGACGATGTAGTAATAAAAATGACAAAGTAAAAATAACCGAAACAGAATGCAAGCCAAATAATGCCTCTGGTAGCACATGTATCAAAATAGAATCATACAATACTGATTGTGTAATTCCAACTACCACAAGTTCAACTAAACCAATTAATTATTGCCATATTAGTTTCCTACACTTCAAAGACAATAAAGACAATGAATATGATACATACTCAATCTTTAGCAAACCAGAAAATGGAATACTTTCTAATCCAAAACTAGAATATACAGCCAATTATTGTAGTGAATGTAAATTAGAAATCACACCATCTATTGACTTATTCATCAACGAAAATTCAGACGTCTTTGGTAATCTTATTGGTAATTTAATTGAGGGTTACGCCAACAGATATGTATTTATGAGATCTCCATTTAATGATAAGTCTATATCTCTTAATATTAAAAACCTTAAACCTGACAAATATACCATAACTCTTACTTGTAAAGACCCTGAAACAGGCAATATTCAAACCAAATCAATAAAATTGAGCATATTTCCTACACTAAGATGAAGGGAAGTAGTGCCAGTTATTCAAACAAGATAACTCTGTTATCTTGTTTCTCTATATTATATCCACTTTACAAATACATATTATTATGGTATAATATACATATTAATAAACTAAACATATATTTGTATGAAAAACAAGCTTATTACACTAATATTAGTAAT
>JAQUZI010000036.1 GCA_028691405.1 Minisyncoccota bacterium | reverse complement strand
CTTGATTTTTTTAAAAAAAGTTGTTAAAATATACATAATAAAAAATAAAAACAAGATATGAGGAATTTAGGCAAAATATTAATTATTAAGCCGCCTCGTGATTGTTGGAGTAATGGCTATTTTGTTTGTAAAGGCAACAACAAGAGGAGCTTAAACAAGACAACTTTATACGCTCATAAAAATAAACTTGTTGCTAATCAGGAAAGGATACAAAATGGATTTAAAAATTTAACGGAGACATTAAAAACAATTGGGTTTGATGTCTCCGTTTTTAATTTTCCAAAAGAGCTTGTAACAAAAACAGGGATACATTCTGATGGTGTGTTTGTTAGAGATGTCGGGTTTATGTTTAAGGATTATTGAATTCAATCAAATTTTAGTGTACCAACTAGAAGATTAGAAGCAAAAGTGTATTCAAAATACATAAAAAAGAAATTTAATAAAAAAATTATAACATTACCTAAAAATGCTTTCATTGAATTTGGAGAAGTTTATTATCTAGAAACAAGCAGCGGATCTTTTTATTTTGGAGGTTTGTCTCGGGCTAATAAAAAAGGGCATGATTTTGTAAGGAAAATAATTAAGCCAGATAAATTCTGTTTAATAAAATCAAATGGATATCATCTTGATACTGTATTTTCTCCGGTACTTGATAGTGAAAATAAATTAATTGCTGTAATCGTTGCTAAAGACATGATAACAAAAGAAAGTTTTAAAAAATTAAAGAAGTTGAAATTAAAAATAATATGTGTTGATAAAAAAGACTCTTGTAGCGATGATGGCTTAGGGAGTTATGCAGTTAATTGTTTAGTCGGGAAAGGGGTGCTAATAAGTGGCGCCCATTTTTTTACAAAGAATGTTGAAAAGGAATTAAATCATTTGGGAATAAAATTTTATGTTGTTTCATTGCCTGATTTTAATTTGTCAGGAGGATCAGTTCATTGTTTAACAAATGAACTTAATTAATATATTATTTTGACTTTTTTTAATTTTTTGTGTATATTAGTATTAGATTTAAAAATAGTTAAAAAAGAGTTATGAAAAAAAATACTAGATTTTTATTAATTGTTATTTTATTAATTTTATTAGGTATTATTTTTTTTATGGGTATTAATTCTGTAAAAGATGCGAAAATAGTATCTTTACAAGAAAAAACCAAAGGTATAATGATTCTTATAGAGTATAAAGATACAATTGGTTTGGCTAATTTTGTAAATGAAATGCAAAAAAGAGATATTTATAGCCTTTTACAAGTTGATTCTGAATTTGTTGAAGCCAATTGTGATACTATTAAAAAACTTACTGATTATAATGTAGAATTAGTAGCGGCCAATATTCAGGATCCGTTTTGAGGTATTTCATATGAAATTCAAAAATCACGTATTATTGAAATGAAAGACAAGATTGAGTCATGCACAGGAAAACCAATAAGAATAATTAGTTCTAGGTATATGGCGTCAGATTTAAATACAATTAAGATAGCAGAAGAGTTAAATATTCCTTATGTTGTTGCTAGAGGAACTACAGATAGTAAGGCTACGGTTTATAGTATAGAAGGATATAATACTAAAGTGTTGTCAATATCTAATATACCTAAAGTGCAGTATAAATACGGTTCATTATGTGATTATTCTTACTATGAAAGAAGTGGAACACCAGAAGATATGAAGGCTGAATTGATGAGATCTATAGAATCATTAACTAATAAAGAGAAAGAGAGATATGGTCAATACCAACGTGTAACGCCAGTAAGTCATACTAATATTGGTGGTTATTTAAAACCATGAATGAATATGTGAGTTGATTTTTGGGATACAACTAAAGATAAAGTAGAATGAGTTGATCTAGATACTTTTATGGAAAATTCTGATTGGATATTGCCAGAATGACAATTGCCAATTAATAAAAATGCACCATATACTCCAGAGAAAATAAGACCATTAACTCCTTATGAAGAAATTGAAAAGGTAAGTAATCCTTGTCGCGTTGATTTATTACCTTATATTAATTAATTAAGTAAATTAGATATTATGAAAGTATTAAAATTTGGGGCAATTTGATGCCCAGGATGTATAATTATGAAACCAAGATGGGAGGAAATAGAAAAAGAAAATCCTTGGTTAGATACAGAGTATTATGATTATGATAATAATAAAGAAAAATGTGAAGAATGTGGAGTTAAAGATGAATTGCCAGTTTTTGTATTTTTGGATAAAAATGGCGATGAAATTATGCGCTTAACAGGAGAGGTTCAGAAAAGCAAGCTAATGGATATTATTAATCAGAATAAAGAAAATTAATCATGAAAAGAATATTTGGTATTATTAGTTTGGTATTTTTGTTAATTTTATCAAACTTTAATTTTGTAGGAGCTGAAAACAAATTAAATTTATATTTTTTTTATGGGGATGGATGCCCTCATTGCGCTCAAGAAGAATTTTATTTAGACACAATAAAGTATAATTATAATATTGATATTCATACTTTTGAGATTTATAACAACCAAGATAATGCTTTATTGTTGCAAGAAGTGGCTAAAACTATGGATATACAGTCATTGGGAGTTCCTTTATTAGTTATTGGCGATCATTATGTTGTTGGTTATGGCCCTGGCACGTCTAATGAAATAAATTCAAAAATACAGCATTGTTTATCAAATAAATGTAGTGACGTTGTTAATTCTATAATTAATCCTGGTGATGTAAACGAAACAACAACAAAAGAAAAGACAGTTTTTCCAGAAGATAGTGATGAAAAAATAGTTTCTTTGCCGTTTATAGGGGAAGTAGATATAAATAGCTTTTCTTTGCCAGTTATTACTGTTTTGCTTGGATTTTTAGATGGATTTAATCCTTGCGCGATGTGAGTATTATTGTTTTTAATTACTTTATTGCTGGGCATGGAAGATCGAAAGAAAATGTGAATCTTAGGCGTTAGTTTTATTGTTGTATCTGCAGCGGTTTATTTTATATTTATATCGGCATGATTAAATTTAATATTATTCTTAGGGTTTATTGGTTTTGTTAAGATTATTATTGGTATAGCGGCTTTATTTTGTGGAGGGTATAATATAAAAGAATATTTTACTAACAAAACTGGTGCATGTAAAATTACAGGGACAGAGAAAAAACAAAAAATATTTCAAAAATTAAAAAATGTTGTTTTGCAAAATAATTTTTGATTTGCTTTGCTGGGTATTATTGCTTTGGCCTTTATGGTTAATTTAGTTGAATTAGTTTGCTCAGCAGGATTGCCAGCAATCTATACTCAAGTATTAGCTTTAAACAATTTATCTAAAGTTCAATATTATATGTATATTTTGTTGTATATATTTTTCTTTATGTTAGATGATTTGTTTGTGTTTTTTGTGTCAATGACAACATTAAAGATAACAGGGGTAACAACCAAATATACAAGATACGCTAAGTTAATAGGTGGAATTTTAATGTTTATAATTGGTATTTTGCTAATATTTAAGCCGGAATTGCTTATGTGAGGATAAAGGGGGTTGACAAATATATAATATCTGCTATAATATAATTATGAGCATATGCTCATAATACAAGTCGAATAGAATTAATAATTATTTAAATTTATTATTATGCCTAATTTTGATGGAACTGGTCCTAATGGTGAAGGCCCATTAACTGGTCGTGGAGCTGGAGATTGCGGAGCTTCTAGAGGAGGTAGAAGAGGATTTTGAGGAAGAGGTTTTAGACGTTGAAATCCTTTTTGCAGAAGAGCCCCACAAGCAATAAATGATAAAAAAGATTTAGAGCAAGAGATAGCAGATACTAAAGATTATTTAGAATCTTTAGAAGAAGAAAAAGAAAATATTGATAAGGAATAAAGTTTTCTTATGCCTAGACCTAGACTTCGTCGATATATTGGTTATCGACATAACAATTATCATTTTAAACCCCAAGGAATACCGCTTAGGCTGTTAAAAGAAATTTCTTTGTCTGTTGATGAATTAGAATCTTTGAGATTAAAACATATCAAGGATTTAGACCAAGAAGAATCTGCTAAAATAATGAAGATATCAAGATCAACATATCAAAGAATTTTGTACTCAGCTTACAGGAAGGTTACCAGGGCTTTAGTTAATGGTTATGCTATTAAGATTGATAAAAAGATGGAATAGAAATATTCCATCTTTTTTTAATTGTTTTTGTTTTAAATATTTGGTATTATATAATTATAAATTAATA
>JAQUZI010000006.1:6447-20175 GCA_028691405.1 Minisyncoccota bacterium | reverse complement strand
TCAACTTCATCTAAAACTAATAATGGTGGTTTGCTTTGAGAAACAATAGCAAAAAGTAAAGCAATGGATACTAAGCTTTTTTCACCACCTGATAAAGCTTCAACTCCATCTAATTTTGTTTTTGGTAATTTAACTTTAATATCTAAACCAATTTTCTTTTCTTCGTCTTCCTCAATTAATAATTCTTGACCATCTTCTGTTTTTTGAGCCTTATTAATTAACTCAACTATTTCTAAATTACCTTTGCCTCCACCAAATATCATTTCTAAATATCTATTAAAATCAGAATTAATTTCTTTAATTGAAGATGTAAAAGTAGTATTAATTTGAGAAGTTAATTCTTTAATAATTAATTTTAAGTCAGATACAGCTTTTTCTAAATCAAGTTTTTGAGAATTTAAAAATTCAATACGATTTTTAGTATCTTCATATTCGTCAACAATGTTTTGATCAACAAAACCGAGCTCGTTTAATATGGCTCTTAATTTTTCAATTTTATTATAGAAATCTTTGAGTTCTAAATCATTAAAATTTAATTCTGATTGATCAATATTAATGATAAAATTAAAATCAAGATTCATAGAAGTTACCTGGTTTTTTAAATTTTCAATACTAATATTGTTTTTTTCAAATTCAATACTAAATTTTTGTTTTTGAGTTTGTAAATTCATTAATTCCCTTTGTTTTTGTTCAATAATACCAAACATCTCTCTTTGTTTTTTAGATTCAGCTTCAATTTGATCTTCTATTTGATTAGCTTCATTATCTTTTTCATTAATCTTTTGATCAAATTCTTGAATTTTAATTTTAAATTCATTAATATGCGTTTTAATTTCAGATATATTTTGGTTTAATTCTTCAATTTTACTAGTATTGTCAATTGCCTCAATTGTAATTTCTTCATTATCAACATTAATAATATCATCTAATTCTTTTTCAATGGAAACAATGCTACTTTTAATTTCATGAATATCTGAACTATTTAAAATGTTTTTAATTAATTGCTTTAAATTATTAAATTTTAATTCTAATTTATTAAAACTAATAAATTTAGGTTTTTGAACTTGAGGAACATTGTTTTTATCTTGAGTATTTAATAATTTTTGAATACTCTGCGTTTTTTCTTCGATCTGACCTTCTAATTTAGCCATCTCATATACTATTTTTTGTTTTTCAGTATTTAAATTATGAACAATACTTTCAATTTCTTTTTGTTTTTGATTTAAATTTGAAATAGCATTTTGATCTACATTGTCTGATAAACCAAGCTTTCCTTTTTCAATTTCAATTTGATTTTCAATTTCTTTAATTTTTTTATCATAATTTTCTAATTCAATTAAAATGCTTTTATTATTGTTTTGAAAATTATGAAAATGGTAACCATAATATTTTTTGCACAAAGAAACTAATTCATCTTGATATTCTTGTTGTTTATCAAAACGAGAAACATATCTTTTAAGTGATCTAAAGTGAGGCAAAACCTCATTAACTAAACTATTAACTTTATCTAAATTAATAGTTGTATTGTTTAATTTTTTCTCTGAAGATTCTTTTTTAATTTCTAACTGTCGTAAACCAAGAATTTCTTCAAACATTATTTTTCGATCAGCCGGAGATACTTTTAAAATGTTCTCAATGCTTCCCTGGCTAATAATAGAAAGCCCTTTAGTGCCAAGTTGTAATGAGGCTAACAATTCAACTAAATCTTTTTGTCGAGCGTCTTTTTTGTTTAAATAATATTCTGTTTTTCCATCACGATAAATAATTTTTTCTATTTCAAGCGTATTTGATTCAATAATATCAGGACGATTAATATCATCAAAAACTAAGCGCACTTTAGCACTTTGCCCATTAGGCTTGTATTCATTTCCACTAAAAATTAAATTTACACTGCTATCTGTTCTTAAGTTTTTTGAACTTTGCTCACCTAAAACTCAGCGCAAAGCGTCAACAACATTAGACTTACCTGAACCATTAGGCCCAACGATAGCACTAATTCCTTTAGGAAATTGTAATATGGTTTTATCAGCAAACGATTTAAATCCTTTAATTTCTATTTCGCGCAAATACATAATATAATATTTAATAAATTACAAATACAATAATATCAAATTTTAGAAATATAGTAAAGGGTTATATAATTTAAAAAACAATTAAAATTTAATTGTTTTTTAAATTAATTCTTTCTATTTTCATTTTTCTTGATCCAATGCATTTTTTGCAGCATTTTCTTCAGCATCTTTTTTAGACCAACCTTCTCCTAAACCAATCTCGGTATTATTAATTGAAACTGAAACCGTATAAAACATTTTATGAGCTGGGCCAGTTGATTTAATTACTTTGTAATTTGGTGCTTTTTTATACAATTGTTGCATTGTTTCTTGAAGCAAGCTTTTATGATCTTTTTGCGTACTTTTTTCAATAACATCTTTAATAAAATCTTTTAAGACGCCAACAATAACATTTTTAGCAACTTTAAAGCCTTGATCAAGATAAATAGCACCAAACAAAGCTTCAACTGCATCAGCTAAAACATAACATTTTAATTTTGATTCATCAGTAACTTCATTTAATTGAGACAAAAATTGATCAACACTCATTTTTTCTCCTTTAGAAATAAAAATATATTTATCCAGAGAAAAAGCTAAAGCGATTTTTGAAAGCATTAAAGAATTAACAAGATTAGCTCTTAGAGGAGTTAAAACTCCTTCAGAAAAATCAGGATATTCAGTATAGATAAAATCAGAACTTGATAATTGAAGCACTGCATCTCCTAAAAATTCCAAACGTTCGTTATGATTGTATGGTCATTTTTTGTTTTCATTTAAAAATGAACTATGCGTTAATGCTTCAAAAAAATATTCTTTTTTTCTAATCTTAATTTTAAATTTTTCTTCAAAATATTTTATCGCATTTTCCTTACGATAATCTCAGTTTTTCATATTAATAGTTTATTCTTTTTTTAGATCTTCTTCTGGCTTTACTTCTTGCATGGTTTTATATACTGTGCCTAAAACACCATTAATAAAACTAGATGATTTTTCACCACCAAAATTTTTAGCAAGTTCAACTGCTTCATTAATAGCAACTTTAGGTGGGACATCGCCCGATTGATCAAATAATAATTCATACAAACCAACACGCAATACATTGCGATCAACAGTACTAATTTGAGAAATAGGTCTTTCAACCGCTGACTTTTGAATAATATCATCTAATTTCTCAATATTATTTACCACATTTAAAGCAAGGCTTTTAGGATAATCTTTATCTACCAAATCATTACCGTAATTTTCAAGGTTACGTTGAATTATTTCTTCAATTGTTTTGTCATTTTCTCAAATCTCTCATTCGTAAAGAGATTGAAGAACAACCATACGACTAAAATGACGTGAAGCCATATCTACATGTTTAAATTTTAATTAAAATTTAGATAATGATTTAATGGCGAAAAAAGTATTGCCTTTTTCGCCATTAAATATTATTTTTCTTGTATTTCTTTTTGCTTTTCTTTTTTCTCTTTCTTGTTAAGACCTTTTAATACGTCAATAACCATTTTGCCTTTATATGTTCCACAATTAGGACATACACGATTAGCTAATATTGTTTCTTTACACTTTGGGCAAGAAATAAAATTAGTTTTAGATAAAGCATGATGTGAACGACGCTTATTAGTTCTTGATTTAGTATGATGTCTTGATGGTAATCCCATGATATATTGTTTAATAAAATACTTTTAATTACACTTAGATTATATCATAGTAAAGGCGTTTTTGCAAGGGTATTAACTAATCTCCTTTTTTAGGAAAACGAATTATTAAAATACCATTATCATCAAAATTAGCAGTAGCATTATCAATATCAACATTAGGTGGCAAAACGCATGTTTTTGAGAAATTGCCTCAATAACATTCATGTTTGATATAGTCATCACTCGCAACTATTTCCGGCTCTTTTCTTTCGCCACGAACAGTTACCATATCATTATTGATAGAAATATCAATTTCATTTTGATCTACACCGGCAATGACAGTACGTAATACAATTTCACTGTCAGTTTCGTAAAGATCGACGGGTAAACGTCCTTCTTCTGGACATTCAGGTAGTTTTTTATCATTCATAATATTAGTATTTACTTGTTCTTAATAGAACTTTTATTAATTTTTATTAATTTTAAAATTTAATTTTTCGATAACATCAAACATCCATAACAAAATTGAAGCACCACAAAAAACACTAACAAACATAAGTAAAACAGCAAAAAGACCATAAGTGAATATAAGGGTATTAAATACAGCATGAAAAGCAATAGCAAGAACTAGACCTAAAACTAACAAACCATGTTTTTTGGTATAAATCTGTAAACTTCAGAAAAAACCAACAACACCAGAACAAATAATATGCAATAAATTAGCTCCTAAAAATCGAGCGGTTAATGTTTGCAAAGGAACAATAATTGTATTTAATTGATTGAAAACGGAAAAATAATTCTCAACTGCAGAAAAACCAATCGCACAAACAATCATATATATCATTGGATCAATAGCCTCGTCTAAATGCTTGCTACGTCTTAATGTGATATAAATAACGAGAAACTTTATTGCTTCTTCAATTAAAGCCACAAAAACAAAAGCTTTGAAATTATCATGGTATTTAATAATCTCATAAAAATTAGGAATGTTTACTTTAGTAAAAGCTTCAATTAAATACTGTAATACTAAAACAAAAACTGTAGCTAAAACACCCATTAAAAACGCGTGAATTAGCACTTTTTTAGGTTCAGGATTCTTTCAATCACGCAATAAAAAAAACACAAGCCAAATTACCAACGGTACCATACCAAATACAAAAGGAAGTAAGTAGGTTTTTAATATTGCTAAAATGTTTAAGTCCATTTATTATTTGTTTAATTTATATATAAAGTATAAAATAAAAATTTAAAAAAAACAAGGGGCAAGCAAAAAGACCAAAATTAATTTTGGTCTTTTGTTTATAATTCTTCAACAATAAGTAAATTTTTTCTGTTGGGAATTAAACTTCAAATATATTCGGTTACAAATGGAATAAAAGGATGAAGCATTTTTAAATTATTTTCTAGTATATATAGTAGGGTATATTGCGCTTGTTTTTTATTAACATCGTTTTTAATATCTTGCTTTAAGTCTTCAATAATTTTATCAGCAAAAGTAAATCAAAAATATTTATATAGAAGAGTGCTGGATGCAGTTAAATTTAATTTATCAAAGTTCTTTTTATAGCGAGTAACAATATTTTTATTGCTTTCAATATATTTTTCGTATTTACCTTCTAATTTAACTTCGGAGAAATCAAAATCGGATAAATTCATTAAAACAAATTTTGAAGCATTTCAAACTTTGTTAACAAAATTACGAGCTCCAATGATTTTATCATTTGAAAAAGACAAATCATCGCCAATCTTTGTGCCATAAAGCATAGATCAACGTAAAACATCAGCACCATATTGATCGCATGTTTCTATAGGGTCAATAGAATTACCTTTTGATTTTGACATTTTTTGGTGATTTTTGTCACGAACTAATCCATGGAATAAAACTTTTTTAAATGGAATTTTGTCTGTTTTGTACAAACTCATTATAATCATACGGGCAACCCAAAAGAAGATTATATCATAAGCTGTTCCCATAACACTAGTAGGAAAATATGTTTTTAAATCATTTTCTTGATTGACCATTAAAGTAGCAAATGGCCATTGGCTTGATGAGAATCAAGTATCAAAGACATCGCTATCTTTTTCTCAACCATCTCCAGGGCATTCTCTTTGGATTTTTATTTCCCCTTCTTTGTATCAAGCAGGAATAGGAATACCTCAATATATTTGTCTTGATATATTCCAATCTTTTAACTCTTTCATTCAATGAAAAAATATTTTTTCAAAACGTTTAGGGTTAAATTTTACATCTCCATTTTTAACCGCATCAACAGCTAAATCACGTAATGATTTTTTTGAATTATTAATTGGTTTAGTCATGCTAATAAACCATTGAGGTATAACTAATGGTTCAATCGGTGTATTGCATTTATAGCAAACGGAAACATTATGTTTGTATGGTTCTTGTTTAATAAATGTTTTGTTTTCAGTTAATATTTTTATAGACTCTTCTCTGGCCGCTTTAGGTTTTAAACCAGCAAGTGGTCCGCTATTTTCATTTAGCTTTCCATCTAAATTAATAATTGGTAAAAAACCAAGATTATGTTTTTGACCAATTTCAAAGTCAGTTGCATCATGATTTGGGGTTACTTTTAAAGCGCCTGTACCAAAAGATATATCAACACTTTCGTCTTGAATGACTGGTATTAATCTTTTAGTAATTGGTTCTATTACCTTTTTGTTAACTCATGCTTTATATCTTTTATCTTTAGGATTAACAGCTATGGCTAAATCACCTGGAATAGTTTCTGGTCTAGTAGTCGCAATAGTTAAAAATTCATCACTTTCGGAATCTTGATATTTAATATAATAAAGAAAACTATCTTGTTCTATATATTGTGTTTCTAGATCAGATAAAGCCGTTCTATGCTTAGGACAATAGTTAATAATACGATTGCTGCGATAAATTAAACCATCTTTATACATTTGATTAAATGTATCATAAACAATGTCAATAACTTTTGGATCTAATGTAAATGTTTCTCGGCTTCAATCACAAGAACCACCGAGTCTTTTGACTTGCTCTATCATATGCTCTTTGTTTTTTTGAGTAAAATCTCAGACTTCTTTGTAAAATTCTTCTCTTTCCATTTGAAAACGAGATCTTCCTTCTTTTTCTAATTTCTTCTCATAAACAACTTGGGTTTCAAAACCAGCATGATCAGCTCCTGGTAATCATAATGTTTTCTTGCCTTGCATACGTTGGTATCTAATAATAGCATCTTCAATACTTATAACTAAACCATGGCCTAAATGCAAACTACCGTTAGCATTGGTCGGTGGCATAATAATACAGAAAGGCTCTTTATTCCTCTCAGGTAAATTATCAGGATTAAAAAAACCTGACTTTTCTCAAATTTCATAAATTTTGCTTTCTACCTCTTTAGGTTGATAGGCTTTAGGTAAATTTTCCATATAAAAAATTATCAATAATTTAATATTGATAATTTAGCAAATTTTTTTATCATTAGCAAGCTATATATTAATTGTTTCAATTTTATCAATTAATTTAACTTCAAATTCTTCAATATTAATTTCGTTTTCAATTTTTTTAATATCCCTTAAACAAGTACTAGCATTTGGGTGTTTAGGTGTAAAAAGAGTGCAAGTATCTTCTTGCGGCTCATTAGATATATCTAAAGTACCAATTTGTTTAGCTAAATTAATAATTTCGTTTTTATTAAAACCAACTAATGGCCTTAATGTTAATATAGATAAGGCATCGTCAATAACGCTCATATTGTCCAATGTTTGAGATGACACTTGAGCTAAAGCTTCCCCCGTAGTTACCGCTTTGCATTTCAATTCTTTAGCCAAGATTGAAGCAATACGCATCATTGATCTTCGATATAATACAATGCGGTACTTGGCTTCAGTATTAGCTTTGATATATTTTTGTATTTCAGCAAAAGGAAATAAATAAAGCTTAATATCATTTTGATATTTTTTAATAATTTGTAAAATTTCTTTTACTTTATTAATACTTGTCTTACTAACATAAGGAAAACTATGGAAATGCAAATAAATATTATAGCAGCCTCGTTTTAATGTTAAAAAACTCGCAAGTGGAGAATCAATACCACCAGAAATTAAAACTAAATTTTTGCCAGCACTTCCCACTGGTAAACCAGAAAGACCGGAAATAATTTCAGTAAAAACAAAAGTAGTTTTGTTTCTAGCTTCTATATATATTGTTTTTTCTGGATTAGTTAAATCAACTTTAGCATCAAATATATCCGCTAATTTAATTTCAATGTCTTTAGTATGATATGGTGTATTAATGCACTTGGCTTTAATCTTAAAGGTGTTACTTGATAAAATATATTTTGAATAGTTTTGTTTAACAAAATCAAATATTTTTTCTTGATCTATGGTTTCTAACTGATAAGCCAAAGAAAAAGATTCAATACCAAAGATATTTTTTAAAACATCTTGTATTTTAGACACATCTTGAATATCAAATTTAGATAAATAAATACGACTGTTGGTCGTATTAATATGGCCTTTAATATTATTGGCTTTTAAACCATAATATATATTTGTTTTCAATATTTTTAAAAAATTTTTGGCAACACCGCTTGATTTTAAAAATATTTCGTTAAAACGAATGAGAAAAATTTGTTGCATAATTTTTGATTATCTGTTTGTAGCCCTAAGGAGAATCGAACTCCTATTACCAGATTGAAAATCTGATGTCCTAACCATTAGACGATAGGGCCATGTTTTTGGCGCAAAAAACAACTAATCTTTTCCTTAAGCAAAGAAAAGTTAAAAAATTTAAGTTTAAAGTGTAAAGACAATACATTGCTTTTGACCATTAATATATTAGCATATTTTTTAAAAAAATCAATATATTGTTTTTTAATATTTTTTAATGTATAATGAAATTAATAAATTAAATCATACTATGAAAATATTAGCCATTGAAACTTCTTGTGATGATACGTCCATAGCCATTGTTGACTGTAAAAATGATATAAACAATATTGAAACAAAATTATTGGCAAGCGTAGTATCAAGCCAAACAAAACTGCATGCTAGATCTGGCGGTATTATTCCTAATTTAGCGGCTAGAGAACATGAAAAAAACCTATTACCTGTTTTTAAACAAGCTTTAAAAATAGCAAAAATAAAAGATTTTAATAAAGAAATTGATTTGATAACAGTTACTAGAGGCCCCGGTTTGCAACCAGCATTATTAATGGGTTTAAATTTTGCAAAGGCTTTAGCTTATACTACTAAAAAACCAATTATTGGAACTAACCATCTGTTAGGTCATATATTTTCTAATTTTATACAGCATGAAGGCGTATTTAAAAATAATATAAAGTTACCAGTTGTATGTCTGTTAGTATCAGGCGGACACACTCAACTGTATAAAATATCAAATTGAGATAATATTAAAATGGTAGGTGAAACTTTAGATGACGCTAGTGGTGAATGCTTTGATAAAATAGCCAAGATGCTAAATCTAGGCTATCCAGGCGGAGTATATATATCCAAAACAGCAGAAAAATTTAGATCAAAAAATCCAGGATATAAATCAGAATTTAAATTGCCAAAACCATTAATGTATTCAAAAGATTTTAATTTTAGTTTTTCGGGGTTAAAAACATCAGTATTGTATTTAATTCAAAGATTAAAAAAATCAAAAAAATTTAATAAAAAAGTTGTTGAAAAATTATGTACGGAAGCAGAGGATGTAATCACTGATGTTTTGGTAAGTAAAACAATAAAATTAGCTAAATCAATAGATGCAAAAACAATAATGATATCTGGCGGAGTATCAGCTAATCAAAGATTAAGAGATAAATTTGAAAAAACTATTAACAATGAATTTGATTTTATTTGCCCGGCTAAATCCATGTCTACCGATAATGCGGCTATGATTGCTGTTGCTGGATATTACGAACATTTTCGGCGTAAAAATGATGATTGCTTAACATTAGAAATAAATTCAAATTTACAAATTTAAAAATATAAATATGGAAACAATAAATATAGATGATTTTTTAAAAATAGAAATAAAGATTGGTAAAATCTTAGAAGCAGAACATTTAGAACAAAGCAACAAGTTGTTAAAATTAAAAGTTGATTTTGGTAATGAAGATATACGTACTGTTTTATCAGGTATATCAAAATGATATGGTCCAGAAGAATTAATAAATAATAATTTTGCTTTTGTAATTAATTTATCACCAAGGAAAATTCTTGATTATGAAAGTCAAGCCATGATACTGGCAGCCTATGATGAAGAGAAAGATATGGTTAGCATATTAAAACCAGATAAAGAAATAAATCACGGAACAAGTGTTAATTAAAAAAATCGCTGTATAGCGATTTTTTTAATTAACTCTCAAATCAATAACTCTTTTAATATCTTCGAAAATATCTTCGATTGATTTTAGCGATTCAATTTTAACAGTTATATCACTGTATTTATTAGATAAATAGTCATAACCTTTATAAACTTTAGAGAAATAATCCATGTCCTTTTCTTCAAAGCTGCTCAGCTTTTCCCCTCTTTGTTTAGACCTCTCTTTAAACGTTTCAGGATATTTATCGAAAGGAATGTGCATGTAAAAAACAAGGTCAGGCATAATATTATTAATTGCAAAATTAATTACTTCTTGAGTTTTTTCAAAATCTAATCCCCCACCAAAAACTTGATAGCCAATAGTAGATCATCAACATCTATCTTGGATAATATATGTGCCTAGTTCTAATTCTGGTTTTACAATATTCTTATATATATCAGATCGGCAAGCATTAAATAAAAGCATTTGAGTTACTGGATCTAACTCATAATCAGTTTGAATAAGTATTTCTCTTATTTGTTGGCCAGCAATTGTTTGCCCTGGTTCTCTAACAACAATTACTTTTTTATTTTTTGACTCTAAATATTCTTTTAATTTTTTGATTTGAGTTGTTTTGCTACAACATTCTAAACCTTCAAAGACGATTAATTTTCCTTTTTCCATTTTAATTTTTTAAATTTATTTATTATTAGCTTTTAAATCAGCTACCAGCTTATCAAAAGCAACATTAATTTCAAAATCTTCAGCAAGTGTTTTGCTTTTATCAAAATATACAATAATAGATGTATCCGCTAAAGCAAAGGATAGAAAATTTTCTCTTTTAGGCTCAAACCCACTTAAAACTAATTCTTCGTCTGGGTTTTGATCTTTGTATTCTTCAATTGCATATTGTGATAGCAATTTTAAAACATCAAAATTAGTAAGCATATCTTTAAAAGCAATTTCTTCTTGTAAAGAGATAACAAAGTTTTTTGTTCATATGATATGACTAGAATCTTTTTCATCCATATACTGGTCATTAACAAATTTAAAGCTTAACAAATTGTCATCATTATAAATAGTTGAATATGATATATTTAATGTTTTTTTAACGCTACTTGGTGAAGGAGCTCTAACAGCTTGCTTAAAATTATTTACATAAGTAAAGACTTGAAATAAAATATTTTCATCAATTTCTTTTAAGCCCGTTTGAGGATAATTTATATCTAGTGCGTAGTTATATATTTCTTCTTTAACATTTCTGTTAGTTATGTGCACTTTTGTAGTAACAGTGGCTTTAGTTGTAGTGGTTGTAATATCTTGTTTTAAACTATTTTGACTGGCAACAATAGCAAAGCCAAGAACAATTATAAAGATTAAAAATATAAAAAGGAGAGTTTTTTTCATAGCAAATTGTTTAAGTATTAATTAGAAAAAGAATAACAAATTTTTAAAAACTTTACAACAAAAAAACAACCAGTAAGTCTGGTTGTTTAACTGGGGTGACTGATGGGACTCGAACCCACAACATCTTGTGCCACAGACAAGTGCTCTACCATTGAGCTACAGCCACCATGACAGATACAATATTATCAAAGTTTTGGATAAAAATCAATTCCCAGTAATTTGAGTTACTGGGAATTGATAATTATACCTTAATTTTTCAAATCATTAATTCTTTTTTGAATTCTTTTTTCTTCCAAGTTCTTTAATAATTGTTTTCCTTTCTCTGTTCTAGTTGTATAAACTCAAGCAGAAGTTGTGATTAAAACACTTAAGCCACCAACTAACATACCTGTTTCCATTGGGCCAGTAGCAATAGTAGAGGCACCTAAAACAGCAGTATATGTTATAGTTGCTGTATCACTAACAGTACTAATATTATCGCCTTCAGCTTCAGCTGTATTGGTTATAGTATAATATGTACCGGCTTGGTTAGCAATAGCTTGAAAGGTAATAACTCTTTTCTCACTTGGTCTTAAAGTTCCAAGATTAAGTCCAGTAGTAGCAATACCATCAACATTGCTGATATTATCAATTTTTGTTGTACCAGCATAATAGCTTAATGGAGCTGGTAATCTATCAATAACAGCAGTATTGTTGGAATATTTAGTACTATGAATATTTGAAATTAATAAATAGAATTCTATAACATCACCTTTTTTCGCATTAATAACCTTATTGTATGTTCTATCACCATTAGATAAATTTCTAGCTAACTTAGTAATAGTTAATACTTTATCTGTTTGTTGACTTAAAACATTTAACACGACTGTATCGGAAACAGTAGATCCATTTGTACCTGTACAAGTAATAGTGTATGTTGTTGTAACACTTGGAGATACACTTTCATTGCCGTAGGTTGATTTAGAGCCACTTCATCCATTACTAGCATAACAGGAATGAACATTATTTGCGTTTCAAGAAAGCATAGCTGTTTGTCCTATATATATAGTAGATGGATAAACATATAAATCAACTGAAGGATTTACATCATTAACTGTTACTGTTACTGTATCGGAAGCAGAGTTGCTGCCATTATAACAAGTAATAGTATATGTAGTTGTAATAGATGGTGTTACTGTTTCGCTGCCATGAGTTGATTTGTTTCCAGATCAACCATTAGATGCTACACAGTAAGTTGCATTATTTGATGTTCAAGACAACAAAGATGATTGACCTCTGTTAATATTTGTTGGATTAGCAGTAAGATCAACTGAAATTGATTTTACATTACAATTGTTTTTACAAGTATTAATATTTGTATATGTTCCATTAGCATCAACATAACATTGACCTGTTGATTCATTACATGAATATCTTTCGGCTGGTGCTTGGCAGTTATGATAACATTCAGTATATGAAGTGTATCCACCATTAGCAGCAACTTCACATGTATATGTTTCTAAATTACAAACATATCTTGGGGTTGTATCAACACATTCAGAAGCACATGCTTGATATGAATTGTATTCACCTCCATTTGACACAGAACAACTATATGTTGATCTATTACAAGTATAACGTGTTTGTTCAAATGGTTGTTTACAAATTGAAGTACAAGCAGCCATTGAATCAAATTCACCTAAACTAGAAGGTAAACATTGATATGTTGCTCAATTACAATCATAACGTTTATTACTTGAAGATGGTTTACATGTAGCATAACAATCGGAATAACTAGTAAATTGACCTGAGTTGGCTGGATTACATTGATATGTTGATCAATTACAATCGTAACGAGTGTTGTTTACTGGTGGCTGACATGTAGCATAACAGTCAGCATAATTAGTAAATTGCCCTAAAGAAGCTGGATTACATTGATATGTTGATCAATTACAATCATAACGATCGTTGTTAGCTTCTTCCTCTTCAATAAAGACAGAACATTCAGCTGTTTTGGTTTGATTTTTACTATCAGTAACTCTAACTTGAAATCTTTTTGTACCAGAAGTAGAGAATGTCTTGTAAATTGTTTTTGAAGAACCATAAGCATCACCAGATCAAGAATAATTATATGATGGTGTACCACCAGATACTTCAGCGTAAATTCTAACTTCTTCATTAACATCAGCTCTTGATGGACTTACATAACAAGCAACTGATATTGGATCAGCTTCTTCCTCTTCAATAAAGACAGAACATTCAGCTGTTTTGGTTTGATTTTTACTATCAGTAACTCTAACTTGAAATCTTTTTGTACCAGAAGTAGAGAATGTCTTGTAAATTGTTTTTGAAGAA
>JAQUZI010000006.1:3789-6347 GCA_028691405.1 Minisyncoccota bacterium | reverse complement strand
AGCTTCTTCCTCTTCAATAAAGACAGAACATTCAGCTGTTTTGGTTTGATTTTTACTATCAGTAACTCTAACTTGAAATCTTTTTGTACCAGAAGTAGAGAATGTCTTGTAAATTGTTTTTGAAGAACCATAAGCATCACCAGATCAAGAATAATTATATGATGGTGTACCACCAGATACTTCAGCGTAAATTCTAACTTCTTCATTAACATCAGCTCTTGATGGACTTACATAACAAGCAACTGATATTGGATCAGCTTCTTCCTCGATTTCAAAAGCACGAGTATTACTAACACCTAATGTAGGATTATTGGTTGTGTTACCATTTTTTTCTTCAGCATATACTCAAACTTTACAATACTTATAATTAGTTACTCAAGTTGGTACACTTCAGTTAATACTAGTACTTGTTGTTCAGCCAATAGTATAACTGTCGTTAGCAAAATCAATACTATCACCACAGCCAAATCTAACTAAATAAGCGCCGGGAGTATCTCCTGTTTTTTGTCAGCTTACTTTAATAGTTTTTCCAGGAATAATATATTCTCCCTCAACCGGTGTTCTTCTAGCGCTATAGCTTGTGTCGGTATCATTAAAGCCGTTAACATTTATAGCTTTAATAAATATTGAACAAGAACCAGTGTTATAAGGGTATTTATCTGGACAAGAACTAGCATTTCCATCTTGGTCAGAAACAGTTAAGGCATTAGCTTGGTTCACAAAAATAAAGCCAGTTATTACAACGACCAAAAGAATAAATATTTTTTTAAATATATTAAATTTTTTCATGATTTATATTTTATTTAATTATTAATTAAATTATATCATTTTTATATTACTTTGTCAATCAGATAAAACAGATAGAAAAGTTGTTTTAAAATAAAACAACTTTTTTTACCAATTAATTATCTTTATTTTTTATACCTATATTATATCATATTTTATTTATTTTGTCAATAGGCGTTGATATACATTCTTTAATTGTTCGTACGAGCTGTTAATATCATGGATTTGTATAAGATTGAGACTCTCTTCTATATATTGGTTAAGTACGTCTTTGTTTGAAAATATTTTATTAATAGAATTAACAAAATCATCAGGAGTGTTGTTATAAACCAATATTCCATTTTGGTTGTTTTTAACTAGCTCTGGTAATGCTCCTCCGTTATAAGCAACAATAGGTAATCCACACGCCATGGCTTCCATGGTTACCAAACTTTGAGCTTCAATTGTTGATGTCATTAATAAAACATCGCTATAATTATAAAATAAGTTTAGATCAGAAGAGTTAGGCTGAATACGTGGATATATTTTCACATATTCGTTGCTTTCAAATTCAGTTTCGAAAAGATCGTATTTTTCCCCATTGCCAATAATAATAATATTAATATTTTTTTGTTGAGCAATTTTTTTAACAACAGCAAAAAGAGTATCAATATTTTTGTCTTTATCTAAACGGGTAACACATAACAATGTAGGTAGTTTGTTTTTTCAAAGATTATATTTTTCAACAAAATCGTTTTCTATTTTAGTTGGCTTAAAAATATTAAAATCAACACCATTAGATATTATTTGTATGTCTGACTTTACACCAATATTTAAAAGATCTTGTTTAATATATTCGCTTGGGGAAATAATAATATCACAATTTTCATTCATAAATTTTGAAATAAATTTTTGATATATGCTAGCCATTAAATCTTTAAAAATATCTGGCATAAAATTAGACGGAAAACTTGAGTTAGCATGCTGAGTATATACAACGGGTATATTACTTTGTTTTGCAAACTTAGATCCAAAAAAAGATATGAATGCTGGATCGTGAACATGAATAATATCAGGTTTAAAATTTTGAATAATTTTATTAATTTTCAAAGCGGCAAGATAGCTCAAATTTGTATTAACATTAAATGGATTGGCCAATGAAAATAGTCTTACAATTTTATAATTTCCTACTGTTTCGTTTTTGGGCAAAAATTTATCAGAGCTAGTTGCAACTAAGACTTTGTCTGTTTTAGAAAAATGTTTAGCTATTCTATCCACATGAATTGTATACCCTGAAATATGTGGCAAAAATATTTCTGTTAAATATAATATCTTCATATTGTTTTTTATTATTAATAATGTGGAGGTACGGAAAATCGAATTCCGGACTGATCGTTGCGAACGATCTATTATACCACTTAACTATACCCCCTTATAATATAACAGAAACATTATATCAAACAAAGTAAAAAATATAAACCCTCTTTGAAATTAATATAAATATATAAAGTTTATATTTGTGAATTTTAAAAATATCTGTATATACTATATATAGTATATATTTTAAAAATTATAAATTTTTACTTCAAGCTACAATTATAAAATAATTGTAGCCTACCAGAGATAAAATTAAAAATTTTATCTCTGGATAATAACCATGTCGCAAAATATTCAGAAACAAAAGTGCGTGACACTTTATAACCCATGTCGCAAAATAATGCGTGACAAGTGCTAATGTCACGCGCGTGACACTTTATCTACGTTTTTGGACTTTTTAATAAGAAATTTAAGCA
>JAQUZI010000006.1:0-3689 GCA_028691405.1 Minisyncoccota bacterium | reverse complement strand
AACATATAAAAAATTAAAAATATTAATGTGAATTGTCACGCGCGTGACATTATGTTTAACATTTTTGCCAAAATTTATATAATAAGCGAATTGTCACGCGCGTGACATTAAAATACCCATGTCGCAAAATATTCAGAAACAAAAGTGCGTGACACTTTATATATCTATAAAAAACTTATCAATAATTGAATTTATTAATATTATATATTATTTTAATTTTATATATGTTTGCTACAAAATATAAATTGACAAATATATTATAATGGTTTGTAATTGTATTATGATTGGTTATCTTGTTTATTTCGTTGTATTCCATATTTCATATATTTTTGATATACTATATATAATATTAATATATAAATTTATAAAAATATTATGAAAACAAAAAATCCAAAGGTAATAGTAATGGGTGGTGGTACCGGTGTGTTTAATACATTAATGTCATTAAAAAATTATCCAATCGACTTAACTGCTGTTGTGTCAATAGCAGACGACGGTGGATCATCCGGTGTCTTGCGTGAAGAGTTTGGTATTTTACCTCCAGGAGATATAAGAAGAGCTTTAATCGCATTGGCCCCTGAGTCAGCAAAATCATTAACAAAACTTTTTACTTATAGGTTTGAAAATGGATCTGGATTAAAGGGGCATAGTTTTGGGAATTTATTTATAACAGCACTAACTGATATAACAAAAAATTTTAACACAGCAGTTCATGCTGCCGGAAGAATATTAAATATAAAAGGGAATGTTGTTCCCGTCTCATTAGAAGAATGTAGATTAATTGCAAAATTAAAATCTGGCGTATTTATTTTTGGAGAAACTAACATTGATATTCCAGACAATAAAAAAGAGAAAATATTAATAGACAAAGTTTTTTTAAATAAGAAAGTAAAAGCGAATCCTGAAGCAATAAAAGAAATTAAAAAAGCAGACTATATTATTGTTGGACCTGGAGATCTATACACAAGCATCATTCCCAATTTTTTAGTAAATGGTATTAAAGATGCTTTTGAAAAGTCAAAAGCTAAAAAGATATACATTTGTAATATCGTAACAAAGTTTTCTGAAACAAATGATTTCAAAGCTATAGATTTCTTAAAAACATTAGAAAAATATATTTGTAAAAACTGTTTTGATTATTTAATATTAAATGACTATAACCAAATACCGCAAAGATTAATAAATATATATAGAAGAGAGAAGAAGCAGGTAGTAAAATTTAAAATTAAAGATTTTGAAAAATATAAAAAATTAAATATAGTTATCGGCGATATTGTAAACAAAAATAAATTGTTAAGACATAACAACAAAAGACTAGGAAAAGCATTGTGAGATATAATTGAAAAATAACTTGACATTTTAAGATTTTAGATGTATAATATAACTATATAAATAAAAAACCTAATATGATTAAGTTTTTAAAAAAATATTTTACTTTTAATTCTAAGAATGGGTACAAACCAATCCAGGTAAGAAATTGCGTGATTGGTATTTTTATCTTGATGCTGTTTTTTAATACTGGATTCCAAATGCTAAATTGTTATCTTTTAAAACAAAATAGTTTAACTGCTAATTTGAATACTTTTAATATAATTACCGAAATAAACAAAATTAGAGAATATCATGGGCTTGATCCATTAACAGAAAACCCTAAGTTAGATGTTGCAGCTTTATTAAAAGCGCAGGATATGATCGAAAATGAATATTTTAATCATTATAGTCCTGATGGTAAAGCTCCTTGAGATTGAATTTCTGCTGCAAAATATAATTATAAATACGCTGGTGAGAATTTGGCTTTGAATTTTTATAGCGATCAAGAAGCTGTAGAGGCATGACTAAATTCACCTAGCCATAAAGAAAATATTTTAAATCCTAACTATAAAGATACTGGGGTAGCAATATTTAGTGGAATCACTCCAACTACAAAAGAAAATCGAACTATTGTTGTTCAAATGTTTGGAACGGAAAACATTAACAATGCAATAAGTACGATAAAAACTTCTCCGGTATTACCGACAACAACATCTACTATTGTAAGTACAACAACAATACCAACAACAACTTCAACGATTATAGCGACTACAACAACAAACTTTATAAATAATACCGAGAAAGAATCCATTGAGATAAAGGAAAATAAAATAACATTGCTTAAAAGTATTGCACCAATAATTAAAGAGCAGTCAAATAACAAAGATCAAAACGCAGCTTTAAGCCTAGAATTAGTTAAAAATGTAATTAGTCCAGAATCAATTAAAAAGGTTAACAACTCCTTTGGATTAGGTCTTTTATTTTTGGGAATATTTGGTATAATAAATATAGGAAATCAGAATAATATAGCTACTGCTTTTAAGAGAAAATTGTTTTTGAAAAATGCTTTTGTTTTAATAATCGGATTAGGCTTTCTATTGAATAATATTACAAATATTATTTATAAGATAAAGATACCTACTATATAATAGTATTCATGAAAAAACTACTAGTTAATTTAAAAAGATTGTTTATTATCTTTTCAGTATGTTTTACTGTTTTGTTTTTGCTTTTTTCAATGAATGCTATTTATTCTATTGCAGCTTATAAAATTAAAAACTGAAAAGATAACTTCTTGTTTAATTTAAAACGACCTATAACTTTTACTCCAAAGATAGAGACTCCTGCCATCAATAACTCTAATCCTATGATTTTTAGAGAAGCATTACCTGAGATTCCGGAAACTGCTTTTACTCAAGATCTATTAGTATTACCAAAATTTGATATTCAAGCTCCTATTTGAACTGTTGATTCAGAAAGTAAAACAAAAATTTATGACAGTTTAAAAAAGGGGGTTGTTATTTATCCTACAACCAGCTACCCGGGAGGTGAATACTCTATTATATTAGGCCATAGCTCCAGATATCCTTGAGAACCAGGTAAGTATAAAGCGGTATTTTCTTTATTAAATGAATTAGTATCTGGAGATAGGATCTATGTTTTCTGAAAGCAAAAACCTTTGGTTTACGAAGTTGTTGATAAAGAAATATTTTTACCTTATCCGAAAGGAGAATGATATACCGAGAATGTCTTTCCTCCAAATAGCAGTGAAAAAACATTAATCCTTCAAAGCTGTTGGCCAGTCGGAGTCGATTATAAAAGAATCGCTATTAAAGCAAAATTAATAAATTGATAATTATGATTGATCCAAATTGCATATTTTGTAAAATATCACAAAATGAAATTCCCTCAAAAAAATATTTTGAAGATGATAATTTTTTAGCTTTTTTTGATATTGATCCTATTGTTGAAAATCACCTTGTTTTTATATCTAAAAACCATTATGAAAATATATCTGAAATGCCTGACTTAGAATGAAAAGAATTTATGTTAAAAGCAAGAGAGATAGCTGAAAAACTAATAAAAGAAATAAATGCTGATGGATATAATTTACTATTGAATCAAGGAGAGGCAGCTCAATCTTTAGTTAAGCATAGACCTCATTGTCATATTATTCCAAGGTATATAAATGATAAAATTAAGATAGATCCGAGAAATTAAAAAACAGTCAATTTAAATTGACTGTTTTTTAATTGGTGGACGTGGGAGGGATCGAACCTCCGACCTCTGTCTTATCAGGACAGCGTTCTACCACTGAACTACACGTCCAATCGATAAAATACTATCATATTTTTTTCTGAATGTCCAGACTTAATCTA
>JAQUZI010000035.1 GCA_028691405.1 Minisyncoccota bacterium | reverse complement strand
CCAGAGCAATCTCTATTTTGATTTTCTATTCTCTCTCTCATTGTTTTTGCCTGATCTTCTGTAATTTTATTGTCTTTAACTAATTGATTAATATCATCAATTTTAGCATTTTTAACTTGGGTTCTAAATCAATTAATATCTAATCCTTTATTTTTTAAAATATCAATAAAATTTTTACCAGACTCAATCTCTTTTTTCAATCAATCGGCAGAAACATTTAATATACCTGCTTTTGTTTCTATATTTCTATTAAAACCAATTCTATTGCCATTATTTAAAAATCTTTTGCTATTAGTTTCCGCGAAAGCCTCATTACTTAAAAAAGCTACACACAAAACTAAACTTCCCAAAATAACACTTGTTAATATTTTTTTATTCATAATTTTGCTTTAAAATTTATTAAAAGGAATTACATCTCGACCTTTGTACTTATTATTACAACCGTTTACAGAATTTATTTCATTTTCAAAATGGTACGGTTTTATTCTAAATATTTCCATTTCTTTGTCATTCCTTTTAATACTTACTCAGACCATATCCCCCTCTTTAAATTTAAACCTGTCTTTGTTTTTTAGAGCCATTCGACCGTTTGTTTTAACAGAAATAACTTCCCCGCCTTCTATTTGAACAAGAATGTCTCCATCTTCTTTTATTTCTTTTATAATTCCTGTTTTAACAAAACGGAATACACCTCTTTTTTGTTCTCTTTTAATTCAATTATTAACTATTGGCTTTGAATCATAAATATATTTAAAAGCTTGTGTACTATTAACAACAAACCCAACTACGATCGTTACTAAAACTACAGCAAACAAAACAAAAATCTTTGATTTTCGATACAAAGGAAAGATTCGCCCTAAACATTTTAATAAAATAAAAATAAATACTAACATAAATAAAATCAATACCCATGGTAAAGAATAAACTATCATTTTAGCTGTAATTATATCTCTAAAAAATATTATCCCATAATTAAATACTAAAAACATAATTGCTCCAAATAGAAATAACAATAACAAAGATATTAAAAAAGAAATACTAAAAAATAATATTGTTTTAAACAAGAAAGATCATCTTGGCTTCATAGAAATCCCACCTTGTTTTATTTTTTCTATAATTTTTTCTTTATTAAATGTCATTTTTATTTTTATTGTTAATATATTTATTATAATTTTTCCTAACCAGCTCTTTGGCTCTCTTTATCCTAACGCCCACTGTTGCTATTGGTATTTTAATAATATCTGCTATTTCTTTATAAGACATATCTTCAAAATAATACAATACTAACACCTCTTTATATTTATCTGGTATTTTTTCTATATGATCTTTGAGCCATTTATCAAGCTTATCCACATCTATTTCCTCTCCCGCGCTTTTTCCTGTATTTATCGGTACAATTACATCTCAATCAATACCAAATACTAATTTATTTTTTTGTTGTTTTTTAATATAATTAACTATTTCATTATGTGCAATGCGATACACTCATGGAGAAAATCTAAAATTAAAATTAAAACCATTTAAATTAGTATAGGCTTTAATAAACACCCCTTGTAATAAATCTTCTGCTTCATGGTTATCATATATAAACCTATTAATATATCGAAAAAGTTTTTTCTCAAATCTATATATTAGAAAACCAAAAGCCTCTTTATCGCCATTTATAACCTCTTTTACGATATCTTCGTCTTTTTTTTCTTTATCATCAACCATTTTGTATAGTTTACAATATATATTACAACTTTTAATCTCTAATATTTCATATTATATCACAATAATATATTTTCAACTTAAAAACCCCTATTTCTAAGGGTTTTAATCTATCCATTAATTATTTTATTTATTTTACAACTGCCTTTATTCTTCTAATTCCTTGAGACGAAGCCTCTTCTTTAATAATTTTTAACTCTCCTATCTCCTTAGTATTATTTACATGAGGCCCTGCACATATTTCCTTTGACCATCCTCCTATATCGTATGTCGTTACCTGCTCAGGATATTTTGACATAAAAGAACCTAAATACCCCATCTTTAAAGCATCTTCTGTTTTCATTTCTTTAAAACTAACAATTAATCCTTCTTGTATTTTTTCATTTACAATTTTTTGTATTTTTAATAGTTCTTCTTCTGTTAATTTACGTCCAAACGTAAAATCAAATCTTAATCTTTCATCATTAATATCTGATCCTTTTTGGAAAACATCTTCTCCTAAAACCTCTCTTAATGCTTTTAATAACAAATGAGTTGCTGTATGCAATCTAGTCCTTATTTTATAACTATCAGTCTCTATATTAAGTGAATCTAAATTATGTCCTCCAAACTTACCTTCCAAACCTGCTCTTGATATCTCTTTATGTTTTTCAAATTCATCATTAAACCCATCTTCATCAACAACAAATCCTCTATTCTCTGCTTCTTCTTTTATTAATTCTATTGGAAAACCAAAAGTTTCATAGATATAAAAAGCTTTACATCCATCAATTTTTTTATCCGCTATTTCTTTAAATAATAAATTTAACTCTTTTAGTCCCTTCTCTAAAGTTAAATTAAATTTATTTACTTCTTTATTAATAACATCTAAAATAGTTTTAGAATCCATGATTTCAGTATAAAAATCACCACAAACGTTTTGTAAATTAACTAACATTTGTTCAAAAATATTATCATTAATTTCTAATTGTTTTAAATGCCTTACTATGCGACGAATTAAACGCCTTAACACATACCCTCTATCAACATTGGCTGGCAAAACACCGTTAGCAATTAAAAATACACTCGCTTTAAAATGATCACTTACAATTCTCGCACTCTTTTCAATGTAATTCAAAGATTTTTCTTTAAGAAATTGAATTTGATCAAAAAACACATCTGTATCATATATTGACTTTCCTTCAAAATCAGATCCAAAATTAACAGCCATTAACTGTCTTTCAAATCCAGCCCCACCATCAACACCTACATTTTCTAACAACTCTAAACTTCCATCTTCTTTTTTAAGATATTGATTAAAAACTATCGTTCAAATCTCTATACCTTTAAAATATATTTCTGAACAAGGTCCGCATATACCTGTATTACCAACTGGCCCCCAAAAATTATCTTCTTTCTCTCCTAAACCAATTTGGGATTCTTTCAATCCTGCTTTTTTTCATAAATCATAACTTTCTTGATCCATTAAAACATCATCATCTCCTTTATAAACAGTAACATAAATATCATCCATATTTAACTTCAAACCTTCTTGTATAAAATCATAAGCAAGATTAATTGCTTCTTCTTTAAAATAGGACTTATTAAAAGCAAAATTTCCTAGCATTTCAAATACCGTTAAATGACTTTTGTCCCCTACTTCATCAATATCAATTGTACGAATACAAGGTTGGATATTAGCTATTTTCTGACTTCCTAAAGGCTCATTTAACCCAATATGATTGTCTTTTATTGGATCTTTTTCTCTTGTGTAATATGGCTTAAATTGTTGCATACCCGCAACATTAAACAAAACTGTTTTATCTCCTTCCGAAACTAAAGAAGTTGGTTTAACAATTTTATGACCTCTTTTCTCAAAAAAGTCTAAAAACAATTTTCTTAATTCTTTTGATTTCATTTAAATTTTATTTAATTATTTTATTTAAGATTTTATTTACTTCGTCTAAACCACCATCATTAGTAATTACTACATCAAAAATATCTAAATATTTGTCTTTCAATATATCTTCTTTTTCATTTAAATATCCTATCTTAATAATATTATCATATTGTATATTTTCAACCATACCCAAATCACCTTCTGTATCTCCTAATAATATAACATTATTTCTATTTCTAATCTTGTTTTTAATTTTCTCATCTCTAATAATAATTTCATCTTTATTAAGTACATGTATTATCGGCTTTTTAATATCAATAAACTTGCCTTGCGCATCTCAAATAATTTCATTAGCAACAAGATTAATATCTTCATTAGGAATATTAAACCTATCAAAAAACATTTTAATAATATCTCCCCCTAACCCATTAGAAGTAACAATTGTTAAAGGAATATCATTATCATCAACAATTTTAAAAAATTCTTCATAATTATCTCTTAAACATATACGATCTGATTTTACAATTGAAGTTAAATCATCTTTAGTTAAACCACACTCTCTTAAAACAACATAATGTTCCGATCATCATTCAAGCATCTTTGCTTTTCTTTGATCTCAATTAATAGAAAAATCTATTTCATAAGGATGGTATTTTTCAAATAGCCCTTTAGCCCTAGCAGAATAATCCGGAGTTAAATAATTTTCATCTCTTAAAACAGAAATAACTGAACTAACTTTTTCTCCCTTAAACTTAAACTTAGTTAATGTTTTATCAAAGTCAGAAACAATGTGG
>JAQUZI010000034.1 GCA_028691405.1 Minisyncoccota bacterium | reverse complement strand
GTAAATATTTTAAAAATATTAATTTATTAGGGAATATAGCTGATATTGTTTCCAATACAATAGATACTGTTGAACAGCAAAATACAACAGTAACATCTAAAGAAATGATCTTATCTGGTTTTGTTTTACCTGAGCTTTTAGAGGATGAGGTTCTCACCCAATTTGATGATGAAAAAAATAACAATGACATTTTAAATGTAAAACTAGGAATTTCTTTTGCGAATAAACATATCTCAACCGATATTAGTTCTTATCTAGATATCGATATTTTTCTTAACAATTCTTGAAAAGATCTTGAAACAATTAATCTTCAAAAAGAAATGAGTAACAATACCTATGGTTCATATTATTATATAAATTTAGGTAATATTAATTCAGTTGAAGATATTGAAACTTTAAAAATTAAAATGGAATATATTACTAGTAATTTAAATGATCAAAATAGAATATATATTGATAGTACTTGAGTTGAAATTGCCGTTAATAGTACATTAGAATCTATTATTAATGACAATACTTTAGAAATTGAAAATGCGCTTAATGTTGATATCGAAGAGTTATATAATTTTGACCAAGAAGTGATATTAACTGTTTCAAAAGAACAAACTAAAATTAAAAAAATATATAAAGAAGTTTTAACTGTTGAAGATAATATTATTGAAACAAATAAAAGAACTGTTATTATTGATCCAACAACAACTGTTGGCAGTTCTGGCGGTGGATCAGCTGAAGTAGAAACAGATAATAACGCTACTTCCAGTGAAGATTTAGATCAAGAATTAGATTTAAATAAAACAGAAGAAGAAAATATTTTAGATGAGTCTGCTTCTGATATTGAAGAAGAAGTTGATGTCTTAGAAACAACAGAAGAAATTTCTTCAGAGGATACATTAGATGAAGAAGGTACTTCTGAAGCAACCGAGAGTAGTATAACTGAAGAAACAACAACAACAGAAGAATCAGAATCTGCAAGCGAAGAAACTTCTACTGAATCAACTGAAAGCAGCTCAGAGCCAGCTCCTGCCGAAGCAAGTAGCACAGAAGCATCTCCGACTGAATCAAGTGAAAGCAGTTCTGAACCATCTTCATCTGAAACAAGCTCTGAGTCAAGCAGTTCCGAAT
Organism: Minisyncoccota bacterium; assembly: GCA_028691405.1. Lineage (GTDB taxonomy): Bacteria > Patescibacteriota > Minisyncoccia > UBA6257 > JAKLIH01 > JAKLIH01. Next base: position 3,302 of record JAQUZI010000034.1, on the reverse strand, counting down.
CATCTTCGTCTGAACCAACAGCTTGAGTGAAAAGATTTTTATCATATTTCTATAAAATCCCAAAAAGATTAATAGCTTCAGTCGAAGATTTAATTGAAGGCGAACCAACCACTACTACCATTCCTGAAACAACAACCACTATTCCTGAGGAGCCAACAACTACTACCGAATCTACAACAACCACAATAGCTGATGAACCAGAAACAACCACAACTACAATACCAGAAGAGACAACGACAACTGCTGGATCTACACCAACTACATCAACAGATGAACCAGAAACCACAACTACACTATCTGATATTTCAGAAGAAACAACCACAACCTTAGAACAATCATCTAGCGGCAATTTAAATACTACAACTTCAAGTCAACCAATTAGAAATAATAACATTAGTAATCCCCAAGAAAAAACTAACCCACTAGTTGTTAAAGAAGAAGTTGTTCCTATGGAGAATTTTAAGATAAGAAGTGCAATCTTATTTACTCCGGATAGAAAGAAGTTTAGGAATAACATTAGTATCAAAGAAAATAAAGATAGCTATACCATAACTGTGAAACATGGCCCAGAATTAGTACCAGGCAAATATGATTTAGTTATTAAATATTTTGATAAAGATGAATTCTATAAACACACTGTTTCTTTTATTTGAGGCGGAGAAGTAGTCAAAGATTTTAAAATCACTGAAAATATTAAAAGCTATTTTGTAAAAGACAATGAAGACGAACAAACTATCTATTTACAAATCAAATCTAGTGAAAACAATTACTATAATATTAGAGTTAAAGATGTTGATGTTCCTGTTAATACCGCTATTGGTTTTCTAGAAAATAATTTTATGTTTATTGATGAAAATCAAAATATACAAGGACTTGATATTTTAAGTAATTCTTTCTTCTCTTTATTATTAGAACACGACAGACCTAATTACTTTAACCTTAATAATAAGCAATATTTAATTAAAATTGAAAATGGAATTATATCTTTTATTGAAGAAAATAACTAGTTTTATTAAAACAATTGTTTCTAGCAAAAAAATTGTTAGTGCTTTTCTTGTAATTTGTATGTTGAATTCATTTTTAATTGCATTTAAAACTTTTAGTCAAGAAGCTGACGCTATTATGCAATATGGTGTTATGGGAGGAGAGTTAATTACTGGAACGGAAAGAGATAGATCGCAATATAATACAGGATCATGAAAAGGAACATTAGGGGTTGATAATATTAGTTGGATAACTAATTACAATACTGGTATTGATAAACAACTATATTTTTCTAATATAACTTTAAATAATACTAATAAAATGATTGTTAGTATTAATGACAAAGTTGGAGGATCATCATATTACAGATATCATCAAATATGTGATTGAACTTCTTCAACTGGTGTTGATAATGCTGCTGATAGCCAATGTACTGGTGGTGGATGACGTACACTTAATCCAAGAAAATCATATTATTCAGATACAAGCGCGAATACTAGAAGATATGAAATTTACGATGGATATTTTTGAGATAGATCATCTTCTCCTGGTACAGTTGCATCAACTCCCCTTTCTAATTTTGTAAATAGTTCGACCAAAGAAGTAAGAATTAGAGTTTATTATGAATCAGGAAGTGCATCCGGTTTACATTATTGAGATTATGCGAATTTAGAATTAGCTATTGACCCTGTTTATGAGCCAGCTGTCTTTAATCGAACAGACGCAGGAAGTACAAATAATTACGTTTCAGATTTAATTGGAGCTAGAACTATTGGTGTTACTGCTAGCGATAATAATCGTATGAGTTTCGCTAATGTTGCTGATTCTAATATTGATATTGATTTTACATTTAAAAATATTAAAAAATATACAGGAGTAAATACAATATTAGTTATGCCTGAAATGTATGTTAGTTCTGCTAACTTAACTTTAGGAGTTTATTTATGAAACTATACTAGTTCACAATGAACTCAAATAGATAGCAATTATACATTATCAACATCAGAGTATTTATATAACTATTCTTTCAATAGTGCTACTATTAGTGGCTTTGATATTGATGATTACATCAGTAGTAGTGGGGAAGTAAAAGCTCGTTTTTATTCTAACAATCCAGCTTCATCTTATACCTTGTATCTTGATAGTTTAAATATTATGATTGGTACAGTCAATACAGATACTAGTAAATGTGAAACTTCGATGGGGAGTAGCACTCAAGCTAATTGTATAAATACTTATGATATATCAGAGGCTAGCACTGCTACACCATCTACTAGTACTTGAGATATTACTGCCGCTAATGGTTTTCCTACCACAAGGTGAACTTTTGATGATGATGGCGATTCATCTAATGAATATAATGTTGGCTCAAATATTTCTTTTCCTATTACGGTTAATGACAATATGTCTATTACGGGTATACATTATGCGGCCAAATATACATCTAATTCAGCTGCAGCAGGCGTTGATATTCAAATAAAAGATTATTCTGGGCTTAGTGGTTCAGCTGGATGAAAAGATGTTCCTGGAACAACAACCACTAATGGAACAAGTTTTGTTTTTAATGATTCTTGGAATAAAGGTGTATATAAAGATTCTCCTAATACAGCCGTTGACACCAATACTAATTTAATGAATATGCGTCTTAGAACTACTGCCAGTGCTTCTTCTTCTGTCTTTACTTCTAAAATAGATTTTATCATGATGAGTGTTCGTTGAACAGAAGAACTAGGCAAACGTACATTAAATTCATGACATACGCCTGACACGGGAACTATAATTTCAGGATCAGCTGTAACTGCTAGCTATATTAATATAGGGAGTTTTAGAGGTTTAACCGGTGATGATAATAAACAATGAATAATTAACAGTGAAAACGGTGAAAATTTTGATGTTAATATTGGTTTTAATAATGTTAATTTATACAATGCTAATAAAATAATTATTCAAACAGGTGATCATCAAAGTTCCACTAGCGCAACATATAAACATCAAGTATGTGATTGAACATCATCTACTGGAGTTGATAGCTCTGCTGACAATCAGTGCACTGGTGGAGGTTGGCGTGATTTAAATCCTCGAAAACAAGCATATAATAATAATAGTTCGATTGACAGGTCTTATGAAATTTATGATGGATATTTTTGAGACAGAACATCATCTCCTGGTACAGTCATATCAACTCCTCTTTCTAATTTTGTAAAAGATGGAACAAAACAAGTACTAATTAGACTATATGGCGGAGATACAGGATGACGCACTGTATATATGGATTATGCTAGACTGGAAGTTGCTATTGATCCAATTTATCAAATTGC
>JAQUZI010000033.1 GCA_028691405.1 Minisyncoccota bacterium | reverse complement strand
ATGCTTGAACTTTTAATACGTAGGGTAAAAAAATTAAAATACAAGGATTGAATTTTAAAAAGAGTTAATAATTTTTTATGGAAATATGGACTGATTTTTAAATGCAAAGTGATTAATTGTAGTTGCTAAAGATGAAAAAACACCTAGTTGTAACGGAGTATATAGTGTTATACAGGTGTTGTAATTTTAATAAAAATATATTATTATATACATATATTAAAACCAATGTATGAATTCCAAACATTCCTTCACCCTAGTAGAATTAATGATAGTAATAGCAATACTTGCAATCCTTAGTGCAATTGTAATTTTTACATTAAATCCATCAAGATTATTTGATAATTTCAGAGATACAAGAAGAGTAACAGATATATCAAGTATTCACAAAGCAATTAATTTCATGGAATCATGAAATGAAAGTGACATTAACTATGGTAATTCAAATACACTATATATTAGTCTACCGGATACAAGTAGTACTTGTTCAAGCTATACATTACCAACATTACCAAGTGGATACATCTATAATTGTAAACCAACAAGTACATACAAGAATACAGATTCAACTGGTTGAATACCAATAGATTTTACTGTTACAAACAATAATAGCTATCTATCAAGTTTACCAACTGATCCTGTTAATGATACTACATATTTCTATTCATACTATCCTGGTGGTAGTTATGAAGTAACAGCTCTTCTTAAAAACCCTAATACTAATTCAATTAATGATGATGATTCACTTACAGGTGCATTTACCTTAGGTAGTCCTAATAGAGCATGAAGTGCTCCATTGTCTAGAGATGTTGGTCTTGTGGGGTATTGAGTCTTTGATAGTTTAGATACTATTACAACTGTATATGATAGATCTGGATATGGGAATAATGGTACATGAAGTGGAGCAGGAGATAGATATGTAACACTTAACAATGGGGAAAGAGTGAGTAATTTTAATGGAGTTACAGATAAAATTACAATTAATAACGATAGCTCAATTAATATGGGAACAAATAATATAGCTTATACAACATGGATTAAAATTCCAGAATCAATTACAGATTGAAAGCTTATATTTAGAAAGGGGTGTTGTGGTGCAATTGGTTATGGTTTGCATGTTGACTATCAAGGGCAATCAGATTTTTCATTACATTATAGTTTTAACGGTCATTATAACACAGGTGTAAGAGTAGATGATAACGTTTGGCATTTTATAGCTATGTCAGCTGATAGAAATTCGGTTGTTAGTATATATGTAGATAATGATTTGCAAGGAATAGCTAATATATCTAATCAACAGGGGAATATAGATAATGTGAGTAATTTTGAAATAGGATATTCTGGAACACAAGTTTATGCTTTTAAAGGGTATCTAAATGATTTAAGGGTCTATAAAAGAATATTGTTGCATTCAGAAATTTCTCAAATATATAATCAAACTAAAAACAAATATCAATAAAATATTAAAAAAAATATATGTGAATATGATATGTTATAAAAACAATATTTAAAGAAGTGGGCCTGTTTTTTAAGCATTGATATGTTGATGGTTTTTTATTTATATATCGATATTTTATTTATATGATTAAATTGCTTGATAGAGAATGAGCTTTATTTGTAACAATTAAATATTTGTTTAAGCCGCTGTATCAAGACTATTCTTTTGCTGGTTATTTTATTGGTGTTGGTTTTAGAATTCTTAGAAGTTTTGTTGGATCTTTGATTTATTTATTTGTAACTATTGTATTTTTGTTAATATATCTAGCTTGATGCAGCGTGTTACCAATTTTAGTTTTAAAAACATTAAACAAATAATATGCTTTCATTATTTAATCCAAGTGGAAAAAATATAAAATGTGATTGTGAAAGAATAGAATTTAGTTTGTGGCAAAACAAATTAATAGATTTTATATTAACAGCTGTTTGAATTTTTGTTTTTTGTTTTAGTTTGGTTTTGTGTAGTAATACTAAATTTGCTTATATAGCATATATTATTTTATTTATTTTAATTGATATTTTTATTAATAGGAATAATGCTAATAAAAATATTACTTTACAAGATTTGAATAAAAAAGATATTGACGTTGATAATTTTACACGCAAGGATGTTGAAAAATTGATTTTGAAAATATATTTTGAATCTATAAAATACAAAAAAGATTTTAGATTAAATTTATTTAAATATTTATTAAATGATAGTTTGATTTTTCGTAGTTTAGTTAAAATGGATGTAAAACCAAAAGAGGTTCTTGAAACAGTAAATAGAGAATTAAATACTAAAGTAGAAAATGACAAAAAAGAATTAAAAGAATATATTAAAGAATTATTAAATAGAGCCTTTTTAGAAACATTAGAAATACGAAATAATCAAATAACAAAATCAGCTTTGTTTTTAGCTTTGATTGACGATAAAGAAGGAGGGATTTTAAATGTTATTATTACTAAATTTAATATTAATCATGATGATATTTCTAATGCTTTAATTTTATTAGGTATGCCAATACCTAATCCAGATCATTTGATTGCTGGTGTTGGTGATTTTTTTAGATTAAGAATGAAATATGGGTATAAGTTTAAGATTGATAGAGCTTTTATGTCTAGACCAACTAAATATTTAGATAAAGTTTCTATTGATTTAACTGCGTTAGCTCAAAGAATGAAAATTGGTTTTTTAATTGGTCATGATAGAGAATTTGATCAAATGATGAATGTGTTGTTAAGGCCAGGATTAAATAATATAATGCTAATTGGTGAACCAGGAAGTGGTAAAGAAACTATGGTAATGTATTTAGCAATGAAAATTGTTTATGATGAGGTTCCCCAATCTTTATTTGATAAGAGATTGATAATGCTAAATATTGGTGAAATAACCCAAGGAGCTGAAAATGTTGGTGAATTACAGAGTAGATTGTCTAATATTGTTAAAGAAGTTATTGAAGCAGGTAATATCATATTATATATTCCTAATATATATAATCTAAAACAAACAAATATTGAAAATACAGGAATTAATGCAGCTGATTTTTTGAAACAAATATTTCAATCAAGTTTAGTACCAATTATTGGTAGTACAACTGCTTTAGAATATCATACAATTATTGAAAAAGATGCTGAATTTTGTAATATTTTTGAAAAGGTTAGGATGGAAGAAATTAGTGAGAATGAAGCTGTTAGGATATTAAGTTATGAAGCTTTGGCTTTGGAAAAACAAGCCCGGGTTGTTATAACCTATAAATCAATTAAAAGAGCTGCTAATTTAGCTAAAAAATATATTACAGATAAATTATTGCCTAGTTCAGCTAGTGATTTATTAAAAGAAGCTATTTCATATGTTAAATCAAATCGTAGGAAGGTTGTATGTGAAGATGATATTATATTACTAGTTGAGAATAAAACAAATATTCCGGTTTCAAGAGTTACAAAAAATGAATCAGCTAATTTGCTGGGGTTGGAAAATATTATTCATCGTCGATTGATTGATCAAGAAGAAGCGGTGGTTGCTGTTTCAAATGCTATTCGTGAATATCGAGCTGGATTATCTAAGAGTAAAGGGCCTATTGCTACTTTCTTGTTTGTTGGTCCAACTGGTGTTGGTAAAACTGAGTTATCTAAGATATTAGCTGATACGTATTTTGGGAGTGAAGAAAAAATGATTAGATTTGATATGTCAGAATTTCAAGATGAGCAATCAATAAATCGTTTTATTGGTAGTAGTGATGGTAAGATAAGTGGGTTAATTACCGAGTCGGTAAAACACAATCCTTTTTCTTTGATTTTATTAGATGAATTTGAAAAAGCAAATTCTAAGATTTTAAATTTGTTTTTAGCTGTTTTTGATGAAGGAAGATTAACTGATAATACAGGTAGGTTAGTTAATTTTAATAATACGATTATTATATGTACTTCTAATGCTTTATCAGACTATATCAAAGAAGAAATAGATAAGGGAACTAATTATGATGAATTAGCTAAAAATATGAAGGATAAATTAACTAATGTTTATAGGCCAGAGTTATTAAATCGTTTCTCAAAGATTTTAATTTTTAAACCTTTGTTAAGAGAACATATATTAGCAATCGCTGGATTAAAAATTAAAAGTTTACAAAATTTGTTGTTGAAAAACCAAGGTGTTAGATTAGAGATGTCTGAAGATGCTTTAATTAAAATATCTGAAATGGGTTTTGACCCTTCTTTTGGAGCTAGACCATTAGATAGTGTTATTCGCGATCATATTAAATCTAAATTATCAGAATCAATTTTAAAAGGAGAGTTAGGTAAAAATTGTAAAGCTATTATTGATGTTGAAAACAATGAATTTAAATTAAATATATTAAAAGAAAACATTTAAAATGAAAGCTAAACACTCCTTCACCCTAGTAGAATTAATGATAGTAATAGCAATACTTGCAATCCTTAGTGCAATTGTAATATTTACATTAAATCCATCAAGATTATTTGATAATTTCAGAGATACAAGAAGAGCAACAGATATATCAAGTATTCATAAAGCAATTAATTTCATGGAATCATGAAATGAAAGTGCTATTAACTATGGTAATTCAAATACACTATATATTAGTCTACCGGATACAAGTAGTACTTGTTCAAGC
>JAQUZI010000005.1 GCA_028691405.1 Minisyncoccota bacterium | reverse complement strand
AAAATATGGTTCAAATGCCAGATAGAAAAGAAAATGCATTAAATAGAGAGAGATTTACAATTCTTTGAAAAATGATAGATAGCATTAATAAGGATATGCAATCAAAAGAAGGAGGTAGTAAAAAGAAAATTGTTATAAACTTAACTGAAAACAACCCATTTTCGTATGAGCTTAAATTTATAAATGGTGACGAAGAAAAAAATATTAGTGTAGGAGGGTTTAGTAAAATATTTAAAACTTTAAAAATATTTAAAGAAGAAAATTCAGAAGAGATAGTTGATATAACTGATTTAATAGATCCATTGGAAAAACAGGAAAAGCCAGAATTAAATAAACTTATTAATCAGATAAAGGAAATTTTGCCAGATTTTAGAGTAAGTGCCAATTATCAAATAGGAGAAAATAATGTAGGCTATGCTCAATACTGGTTTCCAAACAAACCAGAACAAAAATATACCGAAGAAGAAATGTGTCGACTATGTGAAAAAATTATTAATTTATTTAATTAATAAAAATTAAGCTATACATTATGATTAAAAAAGTACTAAATGATAATATTTTGCTCGAAGTTGAAATCAAAGAGCAACAAACAAATTCAGGGATTATTATTCCTGATAGCGCTTCTGACAAACAAATTCAAACTGGTAGAATCGCTTTTGTTGGCGAAGGCCGTTTGAATGATAAAGGTGAAAGAAGCTTAATGTCAGTTAAAACTGGTGATTTAGTTCTTTTTGAAAAAGGATATAATTCTCAAGAAGTAAAAATTGATGAAAAAACTTATTTAAAAATATCCGAGTCTGATATTATTGCTATCTTAGAATAAATTTAATAATTTATTAAATTTGAAATTATGAGTAAAAACATTATTTTTGATGAAAAAGCATTACAATTGCTTAAAAAAGGTATTGATAAATTAAATAATACCGTTAAAATTACACTTGGTCCTAAAGGATCAAATGTTATTTTAGATAAAGGCTTTGGCTCACCTCATATTACTAATGATGGTGTATCCATTGCTAAAGAAATTGAATTAGAAGACAAAATTGAAAATGTAGGTGCTTCTATTGTTAAAGAAGCTTCGGAGAAAACCAGTGATAATGCTGGTGATGGGACTACATCCGCTATTATTCTGGCTGCATCAATGATCAATATTGGTATTAAAAATATTGTAGCTGGTGCTGACTCTATGTCAATTAAAAGAGGTATGGATAAAGCTAGTCAAAAAGTTATTGAAAATTTAAAAAAAATATCAAAAGAAGTTTCAAAACAAAATGAAATTTCTGACGTTGCTACCATATCAGCTCGTGATAGAAATATTGGCGATATGATAGCAGAAGTTATTAATAAAGTTGGCAAAGATGGCGTTGTTACTGTTGAAGATGCTCAAACTGTTGGTTTAACATCAGAAATTGTAGAAGGATTGCAATTTGATCGAGGATATATTTCTCCTTATATGGTAACTTCAACTGAAAAAATGGAAGCTGTTTTAGAAAATCCATATATCTTAATTGTCGATCAAAAAATATCAGCTATTAAAGATTTATTACCTTTATTAGAAAAATTAATGCAATCTGGTTCAAAAGAATTATTAATTGTTTGCCAAGATTTAGATGGGGAAGCTTTAGCTACTTTAATTTTAAATAAAATTAGAGGTATATTTAATACTGTTGCTGTTAAGGCTCCTGGTTTTGGTGATCGCCAAAAAGAAATGTTAGAAGATATTGCTATTTTAACTGGAGGTACTGTTATTACTTCTGATTTAGGTATGAAGCTTGAAAAAGTTGAAATTGATATGTTGGGTAAAGCCCATAAAGTAATTGTTAATAAAGATAATACTACTATTGTTGATGGCAGTGGTGAAAAAGAGAAAATTCAAGAAAGAGTAAATCAAATTAAAAAACAATTAGAAAATACCGATAGCCAATATGATAAAGAAAAATTACAAGAAAGATTAGCTAAATTATCAGGTGGTGTAGCTGTAATTAAAGTTGGGGCTCCATCTGAAATAGAACAAAAGTCTATTAAAGACAGAATTGATGATGCTGTTAGGGCTACCAAGTCAGCTGTTGAAGAAGGGGTTGTTCCTGGTGGTGGTGTTGCTTTAATTCGCTGTTTTGATGCAATTAATGATATCGAATCTACTAATGAAGATGAAAAAGTTGGCATTGAAATTGTTAAAAAATCATTAGAAGCACCAATAAGACAAATCGTTGCTAACTGTAGTGTTGATAGTTCTGTTGTAATTGATAAAATTAAAAATGAAAAAGAAGTTTGGTTTGGTTATGATGCCGATAAATTAGAATATGTTAATTTAATGGAAAGAGGGATAATTGATCCAACTAAAGTTGTTCGCTCTGCTTTCCAAAATGCTGTATCAGTTGCCAGTATGTTTCTTACAACTAAAGCTGTTGTTGTTGAAAATCCAGAGAAAAAAGACGAAGAGCCTAATTCAATGACATCTGGCTATTAAAAGAATGATTAGAAAAGAGGGAATTACCCTCTTTTTTAATTTGACTTTAACTTCATTTTTTGTTAATATTTACATAATAAAAATATAAAAAAGGAATATGGATGATAATATGGCTATTGTTAATTTAAAAGAAAATTTAAAAAAATCACTTAATTTTTTCGCTGAAAAACTATCTTCAATCCGGTCAAATCGAGTATCCACATCTTTAGTTGAAAATATTATGGTAGATAGTTACGGATCAATGGTACCCCTAAAAACAGTGGCGAATTTGGTCATTCAATTACCGAATGTCATAATCATTGAACCATGAGATCCTAATATTTTAAATAGCATTGCCAAAGGAATTGAATCATCCAATTTAGGTGTTAGTCCTCAGAAAGATGTGAAATTTTTACGTGTTATTTTCCCATCTTTAACTCAGGAAAGAAGAGATCAATTAATTAAAGTTGCAAATTCCGAAAAAGAAAATTGCAGAATTGAAATTAAGAAGAATCGTGAAACTTTTATGAAGAAAATACAAAATGATTTAAATAATAAATTAATGTCGGAAGATGACAAAAGTTATTTAGAGAAAGAAGGCCAAAAAGAAATCGATAAAGCTAATGACAATGCTGACGATTTGTGCCAAAAGAAAATAGCTGAATTGAAAGAAATTTAAAAACAATATTTAAAAAATTAATATGTTATACTTTTTTATTATACTTGCAATCTTAGTTTTAGTCCACGAATTAGGCCATTTTTTATTTAGTGTTTTGTTTAAAGTTAAAGTTGAAGAATTTGGTATTGGTTTTCCGCCCGCTTTTTTTAAGAAAAAAGGGAAATTAACAACTTATTCTTTAAACTGAATACCACTTGGTGGTTTTGTTAAATTATATGGTGAAGACGGTTCTAACCAAAATGATCCTAATAGTTTTGCTTCAAAACAATTGTGACAAAAAATTATTATATTACTCGCTGGTGTATTTAATAATCTTTTACTTGGTTATGTTATTCTATCTATTTTGTTATTAATTGGATTACCATTAATTGGTAATTTTGATGATATTTATACCCAATTAAATAAAAATGCAATAATTAAAAAAGAAGAAATCAGTATTAGCTATATAAGTAAAGAATCACCTGCAATTGATGCTGGCCTAAAGCTAAACGATAAAATTCTTGATTACGGTAATTCCCCTGCAGATTTAAATGGAGTTAATGAATTGAGTAATTTTGAATACTTTGTCCGAAATAATAAAGGTAGAGAAATATATTTATTAACCGAAAGTAAGGGGAAACAAGAAATGATAACCGTTATGCCGCGTACTGAATACGGTGAAAATGATGGGCCAATAGGTATTGGCTTGTCTCCGGCCGTATATTATTCTTATCCATTTGGGCATAATTTTATTGAAGCTTTTAAGGTTATTCAAAGAACTTTTAAAATGTTTTTTGCCACTATTGGCAATGTGTTTTCATCAATATTCAATCTTAAATCTGAAACACACGATGTTGCTGGTCCAGTTGGTATTGCTGTTATTACCGCTAATGTTGCTAAAATGGGAATGCCATATTTGATTGCCTTTTTGGCCTCGTTCTCGATCAATTTAGCTATTGTTAATTTATTGCCTATACCTGGTTTAGACGGCGGTCGTATATTGATGCTTATCATTGAAAAAATATCGCGTCGTAAATTTAGTCAAAAATTTGAAAACTATTCCGTTGGCATTGGTCTTACTTTCTTACTCATTATTGTTGTATTCGTTACAATAAAAGATATTTTGTTCTATTTTATATATTAATATATTTAATCTAATCTTATGAATAATTTTTTTGAAAAAATATTTAAATCAAATAGCTTAACTCAAGAAGTTGGTTTTGATTTAGGGACAAGTAAGATATCGGTTTATTTAAAAAACAAAGGCATTGTTTTAAATGAACCATCAGTTGTTGCTGTTAATAACAAGACAGATCAAATTGTAGCTATTGGTAAAGAGGCATCCGCTATGATTGGTAAAACACCTCAACATATTACCGCTACAAAACCATTAGTTAACGGCGTTATTTCTGACTTTGAAGTTGCCGAAAAAATGATTAGCTTTATTTTTCAAAAAATTAGAGATGATGGTAAAGGTGGCAAATTCTGATTTATTAAAAGAGCTATTATTGGTGTTCCTTCTAATTGTACTGAAGTTGAGAAAAAAGCAGTTGAAGATGTATTTCACAATGCGGGTGTTAAAGAAGTATTTTTAATTGAAAAATCATTAGCTATTGCTATTGGTAGTGGATTATTACTCAAAGAACCAAAAGGTCACTTAATTGTTGATATTGGCGGCGGCATTACTGAAGTCGCGGTTATATCTTTAGGTGGCGTTGTTGTTTCTCAAAACATTCGTATTGCCGGGGATAAATTAAATGAAGATATTATTCGCTATATTAAAGATAATTTTAAATTAGCTATTGGTGATCAAACAGCTGAAAAAATTAAAATTGGTATTGGTAGTGCTGTTTCTAATACATCAGCAAGCAATAATTATTTAATTATTCAAGGGAGAGATTTAACTAAAGGACTTCCTAAGGAAATTAAAATTACTGACAAAGAAGTTAGAGAGGCTTTGTCCGAATCATTAGATACAATTGTCCAAACAGTTAAAAACACAATAGAAACAGCTCCGCCTGAATTAATCCCAGATATTATGAATCATGGTATTTTATTAACTGGTGGTACAAGTCTATTAAAAGGAATTGATAAATTAATTGAGTCATCAACAGGCTTGGAGGTTAATATTGCTGACGATCCTATTAATACTGTTGTTCGTGGTGAAGGTATAATTCTTGAAAATTTTGAGGGTATGAAAGCTTATCTTTTATCAACTATAACAAACAATTAATATATTTAAAATGCTAAACCATATTAATAAAAAAAGAAAATTTAATTTATCAAAATTGCTTTTATTGGTTTTCATTTGAATAATTTTAATTACTTTTTTCCATAGTAATTTACGTTTTGTTACAACCGAGGCTATTGCTGTTACTCAGCCCGCTCAAGAAAAAACAGGTTTTTTTATTAGATTTCTAGGTGATTTATTTAATTTCAATAAACTTCGTAATGACTATTATCGATTAAAAGAAAGAGAACAAGCTTTTGATCAAAACTTAGGCAAAATCAATGTTTTAGAAAACGAAAACGAAAAACTTCATAAAATATTAAATTCTGATTTAAATAAATTTAATATTTTACCCGCTAAAGTTTTAGTGGCTGATATTAATGGCAACGACAGTGTGTTTATTATTAATCGTGGTTTAAACGATAATATTAAAATTGGCATGAATGTTATTGTGCCTGAAAATGTTTTAGTTGGGCGTGTTATTGAAGTTTTTAGAAATTATTCTAAAGTTGAATCTATTCATAGCATTAATACCAACTTAAGTGTTATTAGTTTAGAAAATAATTTTCTTGCTTTGCTTAAAAAAGACAGTAACGGTTCTTTATCTTTAAAATTTTATTCTGACAATAGTGTTTTTAAAGAAAATGATATATTTGTCACTTCTAGTGAAAACAAAGAATATATTGCCGGCTTACTTGTTGGTAAGGTTAAGTCTATAAAACATATGCCTTTAACTGGCCAAAAAAACATTTTAGTTGATTTGTTTTTTGAGCCATCAAAATTACGTAATGTTTTTGTAATTACTAATTATCCTTAATATGCAAATTTCAAAACCAAAAGCCTTAATATCATACATTTTAGTTGTTTTATTAACTATTTTAGTTTTACCTCATTTGCCAATATATTTCCGTCCTAATCTAATTTTAATTAGTTGTTTAATTTTTTCTTTTGGAATAGGATTTAGTCAAAGTATCTGATTTTGAATTATTGGTGGTATTATTCTTGATAGTTTCATTGTTTCTGTATTTCCAATAAATTCTGTAATTTTTATTGGCTTATTTATTTTAATTTTATTATTATCAAAAACATTTGATTATACAACTAGAATGTCACAAATTGTTGTATCATCAATTTTAATATCAATATATTATATCACTTGATTTGTAATTGAATTTGCTTTTTATAAAAAACAAAATTATAGTTTTTTAATTTATTTAATTGAAACAATCTTATTATTCCTCTTTATTTTTAAAATCAAAAACAAAAACAATGAGAAAAAATTCCAAAAAATTCAATAATTTATCTTTTGAAGAAATTCTAGTTGATAGAAGAGCTAAATTATATAATGATGATTTTCAAAAATTAGAAGAGCCAATATCAGAATTAAATATTCTGAAATTTTTTCTATTCTCTTGTATTTGTATTTTAATATTATTTGGACGTGTTTTTTATTTAAATATTATTAAAGGTGAAGAAAATTATTTTATTTCTGAGAATAATCGAACAAGATATATTTTAATTAAATCTCCTCGAGGGGTAATTTATGATCGTTATCATAAAGCTGTTGTTGCTAATACAACATCCTTAAGTTTAATTTTAGTTCCAAGAGATTTTTTTGAAAAAAAAGATGAAGATATTAGTCATATTATTTCATACATTTCAACTGTTTTTGAAATACCAAAAGATAAGTTAAACAAAATTATTAAACAAATAGATGAATATTCTTATGAGCCAATTTTAATTAAAACCAATGTAACTAGTGATATGGCGCGTTTACTTGAGTCTGACATAAAAGAGAGTAATCGCTTTGGCTTCTATATCATTGAAGACTATACTCGTTCTTATGCTGATAATGAGGCTTTTAGCCATGTTGTTGGCTATACTGGCCATATGGATGAAGAAGATATAGAAAAATATCCACAATATCCTATCGCTGATATTATTGGTAAATATGGTTTAGAATCAAAATATGAAACATATTTACATGGATCGTCTGGTAAAAAAATGATGGAAGTTGATGCTATGTCTCAAATTAATCCTGAGTTAGGTATTTTAAAACCAAAACCAGGGAATCGTTTAATTACAACTATTGATAAGGACTTGCAACAATTTGTTTACGACGCTTTAGTTCGTACTATTGATAAATTAGGATTAGAAAAAGGAACAGCTTTAATGAGTAACCCTAAAACAGGCGAGATTTTAGCTATGGTTAGTTTCCCAAGTATTGATGCTAATGCTTTTTCTAGTGGTTCTCCAGCTAATGTAATTAATAAAACATTAAATAACAAATACAATCCTTTTATTAATCGTGCTATATCTGGTTTGTATTCTCCCGGATCAACAATTAAACCGCTAGTTGCTATTGGTGCTTTAATGGAAAAATTAATTAATCCAGAGTTAGAAATTAAAGACGTTGATGCGATTATTATTCCTAACAGATACAATCCTGATAATCCAGCTATTTTTAAAGATTGAAAAAATCATGGTTGAGTTAACATGCGTACAGCAATTGCTCATTCTTGTAATATATATTTTTATGCTTTAGGTGGTGGTTGAAGAGATATCCCTGGGCTTGGCATTACACGTTTGAAAAAATATTGAGAATTATTTCATTTGGGCTCAAAATTAGGTATTGATTTAGATGGCGAGAAAGATGGTAATTTACCTGATCCAGAGTATAAAAAAAGAGTTAATCCAGAAAACCCTTTATGACTTTTAGGTGATACCTATAACGTTGCTATTGGTCAAGGTGATTTACTATTAACACCATTACAAATACTTTATTATATCAATTCTATTGCTAATCATGGCAAAATCATGCAACCATATGTTGTCTCAAAAATATTAGATGAAAATGATAAAATTGTTTTTGAACAAAAACCAAAAGTTATTAAGGATGTTAATGTCGACCAAGAAAAATTAGATATTGTTTTAGATGGTATGAGAAAAGTTGTAACTATTGGCTCCGGCCAACTTATGAAAACAATTCCTTTTGAAGTTGCTGGTAAAACTGGTTCAGCTCAAATTCAGGGCAATACCAAAACCAATGCTATTTTTTCAGGAGTTGCACCGTATAAAGATCCAGAAGTTTCAATTTTAGTTCTAATAGAAGAACCACCAGAAGGGTCAGTGGTTACTATACCTTTAGTTGATGAAATTCTTCGTTATTACTATAACAACCGATATATTAAAAGACAAGAAATTCAAGATTTTGACAATGATATTAACCCTAAAATTAAAGAGGTGGGCACAACAACAACTTCCAAGCCGGAAGAAGTTAATAATAATTTAGAGCAAATACATGAATAAAAAAATAAAAGAAAAGTTAATTAAAATAGCCGAAAAAGAAATCAGGACTGATGATCCGGCTCATGATTTTAATCACGCAATGCAAGTTTTAAAAAATGCTGAAAATATTTGCAAAAAAGAGGGAGGTAATTTAGATATTATTATACCCGCTGCTTTATTTC
Organism: Minisyncoccota bacterium; assembly: GCA_028691405.1. GTDB lineage: Bacteria > Patescibacteriota > Minisyncoccia > UBA6257 > JAKLIH01 > JAKLIH01. Next base: position 13,497 of record JAQUZI010000005.1, on the reverse strand, counting down.
ACGATGTTATTGTTTATAAAAAGAATAGTCCCAAAAGTTATAAATCCCAAGAGGATAGTGCTATAAAAACAGCAAATATTCTTAAGAAAATAAAATATTTTTCAAAAGAAGATATTGAAAAAATACAAACATGTATTATTCAATGTTCATATACTAAAAATATTAAACCTAGTATTTTAGAATCAAAAATATTACAAGATGCGGATTTGCTAGAATCAACTGGAGCAATAACAATTATGAGGCTATGCGCTTCATCTGGACAACTCAAAAGGCCTCTTTATTGTTTTAAAGATCCTTTTGCTAAAAAAAGAACATTAGAAAGAAAGAAATATTCTTTAGACTATCTTTTTTTCAAATCAATTAAAGTTGATAAGAGACTTAATACTAAAACAGCATTAAAAATAGCTAAAAGAAGAATCAGTTTTTTAAAAGAATTTTTAAAAGAATTAAAGTTGGAATTGAGGGAAGAATAATTTATATCTATGCAATATATAATTAAAAGATCAAAAAGAAGAACCATTGCTTTAGAAATTAATAGTAGTGGTCAAATTATTGTTAGATCGCCGTTTAGAATCAGCGATTCTTTTATTGATCAATTGGTCCAGAAGAAAAAACAATGGATTTTAAATAAAATAAAATTAATTAATAAAAGAATTTTAAAAAAAGTTATTAAAAGATTTGGGGAAGGGGAATGTTTTTTGTTTTTAGGGAAAAAATATAAATTAAGAATTAATCAAAAACAAAAAGAAAAAATTGTTTTAAATACCGAAATTTGTTTAAAAGAAAAAGATAAGTTAAAAATTAAAGAAAATATTTTAAATTGATATAAAAAAGAAGCATTAATGTATTTTTCTAAAAGAATTAAATTTCTTGCTTCAAAATATGATTTTAAATATAATAATATAGCTATTTCAAATGCTAAAAAAAGATTGGGTGTTTGTAATCAATATAATGATATTCGTATTAACTGAAGGTTAATACTGTCTCCAATTGAGGTTATTGATTATGTTATTATTCACGAATTAGTCCATACTAAAATCAAAAATCACTCAAAAAATTATTGAAATAGTGTTAATTTAATACTACCTAATTACAAAAAGATGGAAAAATGACTAAAAGATAACAGGGAAGAAGTGTTCTTTAATGATTAAAGGCTCATCAAATAAGGCTTAAATACTATTGACAAATGATATAAAGTATGATATAATGTCTTTACTTTCAAAATAGGAAAAAACGACTTGACATTTTTTGAAAAGTTTCCTATTATTATACCTATTGTTGAATTAACAAACTATTTTATAAAATAGTTTGTTTACCTTTTTTGAAAAAAATATCTCGTCGCACTAAATTAATTAATACATATAATAATAAATGTTCCAATGAACAAATATGAAATAACACAAAAAGGTTTAGATGAATTAAAAAAAGAATTAATCGAACTTAAAAAAGAAAGAACCGAAGTTATTGAAACAATCAAAGTTGCTAAATCTTTTGGAGATCTTTCTGAAAATGCTGAATACTCTACTGCTCGTGAGAGGCAAACTTTTATTGAAACAAGACTTCAAGATGTAGAAGATAAAATCAAAAAAGCAATCTTAGTGGATTCAACGCAAAATAAAAACATTGTTGGACTTGGTTCAAAAATAGAAATAGTTCAAGTTAATAATTCTAATCATAATACCAAAGTAATTGAATTGGTTAGCTCCGCTGAATCAGATCCAATTGCTGGTAAAATATCCCAAGACTCTCCTTTAGGTATGGCTTTAGTTAGCAGAATGATAGGAGATGAAGCGGTAGTTAAAACTCCTCAAAAAGAATTGAGATATAAAATCAAAAAAATATTCTAAAACTATAAAAATCAATTAGCACTCTTGACAAAGGAGTGCTAATTTGTTAATATGTAAATATTATGAAACAAGAACTTTCACCAAGACAAAAACAAATACTGTATTATCTTGCTAAAGAACAAATTGAAAGTTTTGAACCAGTGGCATCAGTTAGGATTAAAGAAAAATATAATTTAGATTTTAGCCCGGCAACAATTCGACATGAATTGTTTGAACTATGCCAAATGGAGTATCTTGAACAACCCCACACATCCGCTGGAAGAATATTAAGTGATATTGGTTGAGAAATATTAATAAATGATTTCTTAAGTGATATCTGAATAAATACTGATTTATTTAATCTTCCAAAAGATTACAACGAATTTGCTCAAGATCTTTCAAAGCAATCACAATCAATGAGCTTTGTTTTTGATTGAGGAAATAATAAAATATATAAAAAGGGGGTTAGTTTCTTGCTTAATGATAAAATTATTAATAACATACAAGATTTAAATCATATGTCAAATATTATTGATAATATTGATAATCAAGTAAACAAATTAAAATCAATATTATTTAATAAGCAAATAAATGTATATATCGGTAAGAATAATCCAGTATTTAATAATCCGCATTTAGCCTTTATTGGCACAAAATCAGATAAAGATAAATTAGTTATCGCAATTATTACACCTAAAGTTACTCATTATGAAAAGCATTTCAATCTCTTTAGTAAATTAATTAATTCATTAAACTAATTCTATGGATGATAAAAAAGAAGAAAAACAAAAAATAGATGATTCTTTAGTTGAAACTCTTAAAAAACAAGCCGATGAATATCTTAAAGGCTGACAAACAGAAAGAGCCAACTTACTAAATTATCAAAAATCAGAGCAAGAAAGAATCTCTAAAATGATAAGCCAAAATGAAAAAAATATTCTTTTAGAAATACTCTCTATTATTGATAACTTTGATTTATTGATCAAAAACTTAAATAAAAAAGATGATTATACAAAAGGAATTAATTTAGTTTATGATCAATTAAATTCTTTTCTTAAAAAACACAATTGTATAGCTTTTGAAAGTATTAATACAAAATTTGATCCAAGCTTGCATGAAGCAATTGAAATGATAAAAGATGATAAAAAAGAAAATAATTTAATTGTCGATGAAATTCAAAAAGGATATAAATTAAATGAAAGTATTTTACGTCCAGCAAAAGTAAAAGTCATAATAAATTCAAAAAATTAATAAATAAATTAAACAATATATTATGGGAAAAGTTATTGGCATTGACCTTGGTACAACATTTTCTGAAGTGGCTGTGTTTAAAAATGGCCAACCTCAAATATTAGAAAGTCAAGAAGGAGAAAGAACTATTCCTTCTGTTGTTGCCTTATCTAAAAACAAAGAAAGATTAGTTGGTACATTAGCTAGAAGACAAGCTATTACCAATCCACAAAATACAATATTTTCAGTTAAGCGTTTTATTGGTTGTCGTTACAGCGACAAAGAAGTCCAAGAAGATATTAAAACACTTCCTTATGAAACACGCGAATCAAGTAATGGTGGTGTAGAAGTAAAACTAGGTGATAAATGATTAAAACCAGAAGAAATATCTGCTATGGTTTTGCAAAAAATTAAAGCTGATGCTGAAGCTAAAATTGGTGAAAGTGTTAGTGAAGCTATTATTACCGTTCCAGCTTACTTTAATGACTCACAACGCCAAGCAACTAAAAATGCGGGTGAAATTGCTGGCCTTAAAGTTTCTCGTATTTTAAATGAGCCAACTGCTGCGGCCGTTGTTTATGGATTCAATAAACATCAACAATCAAAGATTTTAGTTTATGATTTTGGTGGTGGAACATTAGATGTTTCTATTATTGAAGTTGTTAGTGCTAGTGGTGATAGTTTTGGTGAAAATATTAATGTTGTTGCTACTGGTGGAGATACTCATCTTGGTGGTGATGATTTTGACCAAAGACTTATTAATCATATTTTAGAAGAGTATAAAAAAGAATCAGGTATTGATTTAAAAGAAGACAAATTAGCTCTTCAAAGAATTAAAGATTCAGCTGAAAAAGCTAAAAAAGAGTTATCTAATGTTTCTGAAACAGAAATCAATTTACCTTTCATTACTTCTACTGCTGATGGACCAAAACATTTGGTTATGAAAATTACTCGTTCTAAATTTAACGAATTAACTAAAGATTTAATTGATCGTTCAATTGAAAAAACAGAAACAACCCTAAAAGAAGCTAATTTAGGCGTTAATGATATTTCAGATGTAATTTTAGTTGGTGGTACTACTCGTATTCCAGCTATTCAAGAAAGAATCAAAGACTACTTTAAAAAAGAGCCTAAAAAAGATATCAATCCAGATGAAGTTGTTGCTATGGGTGCTGCTATTGTTGCCGGATCACTTCAAGGTGATGTTAAAGATTTGTTGTTACTCGATGTTACACCATTAACATTATCCATTGAAACACTAGGTGGTGTTGCTACCCCAATGATACCTAAGAATACTTACATTCCTACTTCTAAGACAGAAACATTTTCAACTGCTTCCGATAATCAACCAGCTGTTGATATTCATGTTTTGCAAGGCGAAAGGCCAATGGCTAACGATAACAAAACATTAGCTCGTTTTATCTTAGATGGTATTCCACCTGCACCTCGTGGTATTCCTCAAATCGAAGTTACTTTTGATATCGATAAAAATGGTATTTTAAACATTACCGCTAAAGATAAAGCAACTAATAAATCCCAATCAGTTAAAATCGAAGCTAGTACCGATCTTTCTAAAGAAGAAGTTGAGAGAATGAAAGAAGAGGCTTCTAAATTCGCTGAAACTGATAAAAAGCAAAAAGAATTTATTGATTTACGCAATCAAGCTGAAAGTTTGGTTTATCAATCTGAATCAAGTTTAAAAGATAATCAAGATAAGATACCAGAAGATTTAAAAACTAAAATCAATGATAAGGCTAAAGTCGTTAAAGATATTTTAGCTAAAAAAGTTGATGAAGTTACGGTTAACGAAAATACAGATTTATTAAAAAAGGGTATTGAAGACTTATCTCAAACCATATCTGAAATTGGTAAACATATTTACAAAGATCAAAATGCAAATGCTAATACTGATACCAAGGAAGAAGATAAAAAACCAGAAGAAAATGATAATGTTCAAGATGCTAATTTTGAAGAAAAGTAAAAAAACAAATCTTCGCTAAGTTTTTCTTAGCGAAGATTTAAAGATTAGCAATTGACCATAAATTAATATTTTGATACAATCAAAGTATAATAAAAATTACAAATACATTTATGATTAAATTTTTAAATAAATTGTTTAAGACTAATAAAGGAAATGCAGTTCTTAACGATATGCGTAGTTTAAAAATCGATAAGCCGTTATTTAGAGGTGTATTTTTAAAACAAAATATATTAGCTTTTACTAGTTGTGTTTTTGTTTTGCTTTTCTCCTCTATTTTAAAGAACATTATTATTAGCAAAAATTTAAATATCTCAAGCCAATTGATGTTAATATTGTTCTTTTCTTTAAGTATGGTTTTTCTAGCTTTAACATTGTTTCAATTAAATATATATCTACTTCAATGATGAATTTTAATCTATATTGCTTGTCCTTTAATTATATTTTTTGATGTATTGCCATTAACTAATATTTATTTCTATATTTTACTTGTATTTGTATATGTTTATTTATATTTTACATCGACTAGATACAGAAAATCAGATGAAATATTTTTAAGATTTAATTGAAAGACTGTTTTTAGAAGTGGTTTTCATCACCAATTTGTATCCGTTATTATTTTATTACTTGCTATTGTATTTTTTAGCTTTGCTAAAATCGACAACCAAACTATGAAAGATATGAATTTTGATAATTTTGTTAAAATGGGATTAGATACATGAGCGGATTTTAAGCCTAATTCAAGTTTAAATAAATCTTTTGAAGATACGGTTGGCGATTTTGTAAATAATAATACAATCATACGTAATTTACAAAAACAATATTCGTTCTTAGGTTTATCAAGTGAAAAACTTATTACTGATAATGTTCAATCTATGTTTAAAAATGGATTTGATAGTAAAGCCAAATTAAGTCAAATTCTTGTTGATTATTTCAACAAAACATCTCAAGGCGTGAAATTGTTAGTTTTCGGTATTTTTCTTTGATTCATATTCAGTCTTGTTGGTTTCTTCTATTTTATTTCTCGAATTTTAATTTATTATCTTAGTAGTCTTGTTATGAGTATTTTAATTTGGTTTAAATTCTTTAAATTTGAAGAAAAACCAGCGGTTAAAAAATGCTTAACAATGTAATTAATGAATTTCCAGAAAGTTAATTATTTAAATATATTTTTATGTCAAAAGATTATTACAAAATTCTTGGTGTTAGCGAAGATGCAACTAATGAACAAATAAAGCAAGCTTTTCATAATCTTGCTTTTAAATATCATCCTGATCGTCCTAGTGGAGATGAAAAGAAGTTTAAGGAAATAAATGAAGCTTTTCAAACTTTATCTAACCCTGACAAGAAACAACAATACGACAATATGCGTAAGTTTGGCTCAGGTGGTTTTGATAATAACAACTTTAATTGAGGCAATGTTAATTTTGGCAATGCTTCTGATTTTTCTTCTTTTTCCGGGTTTGATAGTATATTTGATTCTTTTTTTAATTCATCTTTTGGACAAAGACAAAATGCAAGACAATCAAATCCTAATGAGGATATTGAAATTCAAGTTGAAGTTTCTTTAAAAGAATCATTTACTGGTAATAAAAAAGAAATAAAATATCAACATACTGTTTTATGTGATAAATGTGATGGTAAAGGCTATCCGACTGATGCTAAACTCAATACCTGTAAAACATGTAATGGCAAAGGATTTGTTGAAAGAAAAAGAAACATACCTTTCTTTGGGACTGTTAGTGAAAAGGCAGTTTGCCAAGAGTGTAACGGTGAAGGGAAAATTCCTGATAAAAAATGTAATAATTGTAGAGGGAAAGGACATATACAGGAAACTAAAAAAGAGACAATTAATATACCTAGCGGTATTAGAAATGGTGATGTTTTAGAGTTAAAAGGGTATGGTAATAATAAAAGCAGTAAGTATAGAGCTGGCAATTTATACATTCAAGTTTTAGTTAAAAAAGATAAAAGCTTTTGACGTGAAGGTGATGATTTGTATTTTAATCTTCATATTAATTTTGCTGAAGCGGCTTTGGGTATAAAAAAAGAAATACAAAGCATTGATGAAAAAAATTTAGTTGTTGATATCCCTAAAGGTATAGAAAATAATACGGTGCTCAAAATTAAGAACAAAGGCTTTAAAAAACTAAACCAAAATTATTTTGGAGACCTAATGTTAGTTGTTAAAATTGACACACCGCAAAAATTATCAAAAACAAGTGAAGAATTGTTTAAAAAATTAAAAGAAGAGTTAGGCTAAAAATGTTTAAAATGCTTGACTTTTTTTGAAAAATTTTTTAAACTATATGTGTAAATAAAATAAAAATAGTCGACAATTTTTATTTATTAATTTTAAAAAATATTAAATCATATATATGAAAAATAAGAAAGGTTTTACATTAGTTGAGTTGATGATCGTTATTGCTATTTTAGCTATTTTAGCTGCTATTGTTATTTTCGCATTGAATCCAGCAGAGTTATTTAGACGTGCTCGCGATAGTCAAAGAATGTCTGATCTTAGAGTTTTATCCTCAGCTTTATCATATTATTTAGCTGATGCTACAACTCCAATTTTAGATGGTGCAACTAATACTAAATGTACTGGTGGTACTGGTGATGCTACAATCTTTGCTACTGGCGCTAATCCAGCCGCTCCTACTGGATGAACTTGAGCAGCCTCTACTGTTAGAGCCGTTGATGGCACTGGTTGATTGCCAACCAATTTCTCATCTACTGGTTCAGCTCCAATTGGTCAATTACCAATGGATCCATCTAATGGTGGTATAGCTGGAACACCTTCAACTATGTATACATTTGCATGTGATACTTCTTTAAACTTTGAAGTTAATGCTAATATGGAATCTACTAACTATATAGCTAAAGAAGTTGATGATGGTGGCGATGTAGACGAGGTTTATGAAATTGGTACCAGCCTTAGTGTGTTACCAAGCACAACCACAAATTTTTACACAAATCACTAGTTTAGCATTATTATAATGTTTACATTGCAATCACTAAACAATATTGTTTACTTTTTCGCCAACCCTGTTATTGGTTTTATAACCCTAGCAGGGTTGGTTAAAATATGGATTGATAAGAAAAAAATACCAGAGGTAAAATATATTCGCATCGCTATTATTATCAATGTTATTTTTATCTTATTACGTTCTTTATATGCAACAATCGTTAATTATTGAATGTGATCTCAAAGCCCAGCTACTCAAGAGTTTTTAAAACTTGATTATGTTGTTAAATTTTCATTTAACAACTATTGATTCACACCAATCATTACGTTATTGTTCTCGTTTTTAATTTTTAAATTATTAGTTTTTGCTAATAAAAAATTTAATGAAAGATTTTTCTATAACGAAGAGCCGTATTTAATCGTTTTGGGCATTATATTAAACCCATGACCAATGTTGTTCTTTTTTATAATTTCTAGTATAATATGTTTGCTTGTATTGCAAATATTTAATTTAGTAAAACAAAAATTATATTTTAAAAATTCAAAAATTATGTTTGAAAGAGTTCCATTTGTAAATATATGAATTCCAGCTATGGTTATTTCTTCATCTATTTATTTTGTTATCTTTACAAACATTTTTCCTTTTTTAAGAAATATTTTATTAAGTAATTGGTTTATAGCTCAATTATTCAATAATTTTTCTATCTTTTAATCTTATTATATGAAAATATCTTTGCAAATTTTAAAACCGCTTTTACTTAAAACTGGACTGGTTTCAGAAGAGCAGTTTAATCAAGCTTTAGAACTATCAAAGCGTACTGGCCAGAGTGTTAGCGACCTTTTAATATCCAAAGGTGTTATTACCAAAGATTATTTAGTTGATTTGCTATCTAAATTTTTTAATACACCTCGTGTTAAAGTTTCTAGCAAAGATATTGATTTTAGTATTTTAAATTTAGTTCCTGAAGATATTGCTCGTGCTCATAATGCTATTATTTTTGATAAAAAAGACGACTATATCTATTTGGCTGTTGTTGATCCGACTGACTTAGAATCAATTAATTTTATTCAACGCTATACTGGGCTTCAAGCTAAAGTCTTTTTAACAACAGACGATGATTTAAAAAGCGCATTTGCCTTGTATCGTAAACAGCTAACTGAGAATTTTTCTAATATTATTGAAGAAACATTGCGTAAAATTTCTATTGCCGATGATATGGATTTAGCTGAGGCTGCTTCTGACATGCCAATAGTTTCTTTATTTGATACAATTATTATTTATGCTTATTCACTTAATGCTTCTGATATTCACATTGAAAGATTAGAAGAAGCAATTCTTATTCGTTTTAGAGTTGATGGTATTTTACGTGAAATTACACGTTTACCAAAAGAAGTTCATAATGCATTGGTTGCTCGCGTTAAGATTTTAGCTGGGCTTCAGATTGATGAACATAACCGAGCACAAGACGGACGTTTTAAATACCACAAAGGAGATGACTCATTTGATATGCGTGTTTCTATATTACCAACATTTTATGGTGAAAAGATTAATATGCGTCTTTTGCTTGGATCAACTAAGCCTTTAAGCTTCGAAGAGTTGGGTATGGAAAGTGATACCGCTAGAATTATAAATGAAAATATTAAACGTAGTTATGGCATGATCTTAGTTACTGGTCCTACTGGTTCTGGTAAAACTACTACTTTGTATTCTGTTTTAAATAAATTAAATCGACCAGAAGTTAATATCGTTACAGTTGAAGATCCTATCGAGTATGAACTTCGTTATGTTAACCAGGTTCAAGTTAATCCTAAAGCGGGTTTAGGTTTTGCTAATGGGTTACGTTCTATCTTGCGTCAAGATCCTAATATCATCATGGTCGGTGAAATTCGTGACTCTGAAACCGCTGGTATCGCAGTTAACGCTGCATTAACTGGCCATTTAGTCTTATCTACTTTGCATACCAATGATGCCACAACAGCTGTCCCTCGTTTGCTTGATTTAGGTGTTCAACCATTTCTTGCTGCCGCAACTATTAACGCTGTTATTGCTCAACGTTTGGTTAGAAAAGTATGCCGAAATTGCATTGAAAGTTATAAATTAGCAGAAGAAACTAGAAAATCAATTGAAAGACAATACAAAAATTCACCTTTTAAAAAGAAAGATTATGTTATACCATCAGAACTATACCGTGGTAGTGGATGTAAAATATGTAATAATACTGGGTATAAAGGTCGTGTAGCTATCTATGAGGTTTTTAATGTATCAGAAGAGATGAGGAATTATATGCAATCTAAAAGTTTTTCATTAGATGGTTTACGCGAATTAGCTGGCAAAGAAGGTATGGTTTCGTTATTTGAAGATGGCATGCGCAAAGCTCAAACTGGATTAACAACCATTGAAGAAGTTTTCAGAGTTGTTAAAGAATAAATTTAAAATACATTTATGCTTTTTCATTATACCGCATTTGATCAAAGAAATATTTATGTTGAAGGGGACGTTGATATGCCAGCCCTTGAAGACGTTTTGAAATATTTAAGTAATCAAAGATTAAAACCAATTAAAGTTGTTCCTGTTAATACTAAATCAAACTCTAAGAATATAGTATTATTTCAAAAGGGAATTAGTTTAACAGATCAGATTTTTTTATTCAAATACTTAGGTTTAATGTTAAAAGTTGGTACTGATATTTTAAAAGCGGTTGATGTTTTAATGCAAGATTATGAAAAAGGCCCAGTTAAAACATTTTTGCTTCAATCAAGATCTAATTTAGAGAAAGGCAACCCTTTTTATCTTACGTTTGAACAAAACGAAAAAACTTTTTCTTATGTTACTATTAATTTAATTAAAGCCGGTGAAAAGTCTGGTACATTACAAACAACTTTAGAAAAAATATCTGTTAATTTAGAAAAAGATAAAGAATTGCGTGGTAAGGTTATTTCAGCTTTGACCTACCCAATTATTTTAGTTGTCATGATGTCTGTTTTAATGGTATTTTTAATGATATTTCTTTTTCCTAAAATGGGGGCATCTTTTACTCAAGCTGGATTAAAATTACCTGCATTTACTAAATTATTATTTGACATTAGTAATTTCTTTAATGCGAATATGACGATGGTTATATCCGGTATGTTTATTTTTCCCCTTATATTTTATTTATATTTTTTTAAAACCAAAGCCGGGAAAAAACAATTTAATGTTATGGTTAGAAAACTTCCACCAATTAGAAACTTCTTAAATAAAATGGCATTACAACGTTTGACATCTACTCTATCTAGTTTAATTAAAGCTGGTATGCCATTAATTGAAAGTTTAAAAATTTCAAGTGAGGCTGTTGGTGAAGAAACATTTAGAATTTCACTATCAAATGTTGCTACTTACTTAACTCAGGGTTTAACTATTGGCGAAGCTTTTCGTCAAGAGAAATCATTTCCTAAATATTTAAGTAATTTATTGGCTATTGGTGAAAAAGCTGGACATATTGATGAGATTCTATTTACCTTATCTGATTTTTATGAAAAAGAAATTGAAGCGGCATTAAAATCATTAGTTGCATTAATTGAACCAATAATGCTTATCTTAATGGGTGGTGTAATCGGTGGTGTAGCTATTGCTGTTATTTTACCTATGTATCAAATGTTAGGTAATTTCTAAAAATTTAACAAATTGTTAAAAAATATATATGTTAAAAAAACAAAAATCAGCTTTTACTCTAATTGAGATGTCAATTGTTATTGTTTTATTGGGAATTATTGGATTTTTTAGTATTGATTTTTTAATTGATACAGCTAGTAAAACAGCCGTAGCTAATACGGGTAAAGATATTGTTCAATTTTTTCAAAAAGTCCAGGACTATAACGTTGTTTATGGTATTCCGGGTATATCTGAAGGGAATCAAACCTATTATGGTATAGGCTTTGAGCGGGATACGGATAATCAATCATTTTATTATTCGTTTAAAAAAACAGCTAGTAGTAAGCAAATACTAGAAACTTTTTATTTACCTAATAATGTCTATTTTTCTAATTTTGATTTAGGTGAAAATTTAGAATTAAGATTTTGTGCTGACATTAATTATGATTTACAAGTTGATCCTAATTCTAATGTTGGTGGTATGGAATATTTATGTGATGATGATGGCCTGGTGTGTAGTGAGTTGTTTGAAATAGATGTTAAATCAAAATATACTGATTATGAAAAAAATATTTTTATAAATACAAGCAAAACTCAATACTCTTGTAAACCAAATATATATATTAAACAAGAGGCCGAAACGTCTGATTTATGTCTTGCTGTTGTTGGGTGTATCAATGGTGTAATTTATAACAATATATGTGCTTTTGAAGGAGAGATTGTTGATATATGTTATAGCTTTACCGATCTTGGTAACAATACTTGTTCATGTAATTAAACACTTGTTTTTTATCAAAAAACATTGTAAAATGTATGTATATTAAAATGAATTTATGGTCTGAAAATTTTCTAATAAAAGAAAATCTCAATCTTTAGTTGAGCTTATACTCAGTATTGCTCTTGCTATTTTTTTCTTAACCGCTTTTATTATTAATTTAGCATTTATTACTAATAAATTTTCAGACTACAAAGACAAAAATTATGCTTATCAAGTATTGAAAAAACAAAAAGAAAATAACGATCGTAATCTAGCCTATTTCTTAGCTAAAAATAAAATGGTAGATAACTATTCTACAGATGGTCATTTTGCTGAACAAGGAAGACACTTAAGTTATACTTTCTTAAATTACGAAACAGATAATCCAACTAGTTTTACTAATCAAGAAAAGAAAACATTTCTTGACGAAGAATATATATATTATTGATCTTTTGATGGTGTTCCATCTAGTAGCTCATATATTGTTGATGATGGTGGTGATAGTAAAAGACAAGGAACTATTTCATGCCTTGGTACATCTTGCATAAATCCAACTCCAGTTGAAGAATCAAAAGGAGAGTGTTTGTCTAATAATTGTTTAAGATTTGAAAGTGTAACATTTGATACCGCCGGGACAGTTACATTCCCAACATTACCAACTTTAGATAGTAAAATGGAAAGTCAAACTAGTTGAGAGGCTTGAATTTGAGATTTTGTTCCTGCTGATGACCATGTGTTTATGTCAAAAGGAGAGAATAATTTTTTTGGTATAATTGATACTTATCCAACAATTCAATTTGAAATTGATAGCACACCTGTAACTGTATCAGGTGCAGATTTAAATTTTATTGCACCTGGTATGTGATATCACTTAGTTGGGACATATGATGGTTCAGTTGTTAAGCTTTATGCAAATGGGGAATTAGTTGGTCAATCAGGGGATGTCTCGGGTTTAATAAATACAACTGGTAATTTAAAATTTGGATATTTTAATGATATTCTTCTTCGTTCTTTTGCTGGCTATTTAGATGAAGTTAAAATTTACGATTATGCTTTAAATAGTTCTGAAATTTTAAATAGATACAATGGTTTTAAAAGAAATATTGG
>JAQUZI010000032.1 GCA_028691405.1 Minisyncoccota bacterium | reverse complement strand
CCATAAACAACAGCTAAAATATCTTCGGTAGTTTGCTTTATGGTATCTTTTATATCTGACGGTAAAGTACCGTTAGTTGTTACAGCAATATTAAGATTTGTTTCTTTTTGAAGGTTTTCTGTTTGAGCTTCTAAAGTTTCAGATAAAGCAATAATTTTTTTAGGATCTTTGATGTTTTTAATATCATTAGCAATTTCTCCTAAATCTTGTTTTACTGATTCTGAAATTTGACTTAGTTTTTCTGGATTACTGTCATTTTGTTTTATAGCTGCTAATTTTTCATTAGCAATTTCAAATTTCTTTTCAATTTTTTTGTTTTCAGGCAATATAGTTAAAACAAATTTATCAGTTTTTTCTCTAACTACATATAATGGACTTAAAGGTGAAATACTAGAAGCCATCTTTAAACCACCATAACCTAAGAATAAAACAACTAAAGAAGCTAATACTGGTTTAAAAATATTAATATATTTATTGAAAGACATTAATACTGGTTTTACTTGTGTTTTATTTATTTTATTAAAAACACTAGCTTTAACCGTAGATTGGTTAAAACCTGAAATACCTTCATCCTTTAAGGATTGAAGTGTGGAAATAAGCTCTTCATTTGTAAAACCTTTATTTTCCATGCTTTTTAGCTTAATATTTTGCCTTACACTTATATAGACGATATAAAGAAGGAAATGTTACACTTATATATTAAAGGGGGCAAAGCCCCCTTTTGTTGTTTAACTCCTTTGTTTCTCTTCTTTGTAGCCTGTCCCTTGACATTTGGGACATATACCGCTCCCATTACAACAAGAACATTCTTCGGTCATGTATCTACTTATGTAGACATATCCTGTTCCTCCGCATTCGGGGCAGTCCCCCATGCCTGAACAAAAATAGCATTTTTCTTTTTCCATTCTTATCACCTTCTTTCTTTAAGGTTTACTATATGTGTTATATCATTTTTACTGAAATATTGCAAATATTTGATATAAGTGAAAAGAGCAACCTGGTAAACCAAATTGCTCCTTTCAGTAGTTAAGCACTAGTTCATTAGTATTGCTACTAAATCATTACTACTTAACTATTAATATATTAGCATACTTTTTTTATTTGTCAATAGGTTAGACTAGAAATCAAAACTAGATAGATTATCTTTAAAAACAGATAACTTATTTAGCTCCATTTCATCAAAGATAAAATTTGAAATATCTTGTTTCAAATCCACCATATTAATATTCTTAAAAAACTCTTGCAGTTTGTTTTTTAATTCAGTGCTATTATTTATATTTAATTTTTCTTTTAAATAATCGTAATTGGGTTTGGTTTTTGATGTTAAAAGAATAATATCATAAACATCTCTACCAAGAACCCGATTACGTTCAAATAAAGCTCTGATTTTTTGAGAAAGCAATATATCTATTGGAGTTACATTTATTTTAGTAAGAATATCAAATTTTTTAATTAATTTTAGGTCAGGCTTGTATACAAAATTATGAGGAGCAGTATCTATCTGAATTAATAATTTTTCAGTATCGCAAATTGCTAAATCTAACTGGCTAAGTAAGTTTAAAAACTTAATATTACCTCTAAAAGCACCCTTTTTTGAAACATTATATTCTATCTTATAGCCATTTAACTCTAGATTACTAACAACTATATTCATTAATTCTTCAAATTCTTCAATAGTTAAGCCAAAGTTATCAAAATCAAGATCTTCAGAAAATCTTTGATTGTTATATACAATTCTGAGGGCAGTACCACCAATAAAAGACAATTTGGATAAAAACTTTGAATTAAAAATAATATTTAATATTTTGTATTGGAGATATTCCCTAAGAATAGATCGGCTATTACTTGCTAAACTCTCAGGATATTCCTTTATTAATTCTTGAATACTAATCATGATAAATATAGTTTAAAAAATTATTAATTATTTTTGTAAAAGACTTATTATTATACTTTAATAAATAATTTTCTAACTTTTTTCGATCAATAGTTGATTGTATTTCTTCAATATTAAATCTTATTTCTTCAATATCTTTTTCAGTTGCAAAATGACGATGAAAATATAAATAATCTAAAATTGCTTTTTCTCTATCTGCAATTTTAAAAACAAAATTCTTAAAATTAACTATCTTATAGCCAAAAAATAAGTTAGGAGTAATATTGTTATAAACAAAAACGCCACTTTTTGTTTTAAATTTATTGGTTTTACGAGTAGATATGGATGTTATGGTATAAGTCTGTTCTGGAATAAAATTATAATACCTTAAGGCAGATTCTAAAGAAATATATGAAGGATCATATATTTTATTAGCAATAACAAAAGAAGTAAATTCATTAATTTCTAAATCTGATAATATGTAAAATCCACGGATAATTTTATTAATATATCCTCGATTTTGTCATTCAGTTAAACGATGACGATAAAACCTAGGAAATTCCTTTTTTATATCGTTTAACGAGATAACAACATTATTTTTAAACTTATTTGTGAAATCAATGATTGTATTCATATTATTTCTTTAAAATACTCTAAAGAGTACTTATTAGAAATATATCAAATATTGTTGTTTTTGTCAATAGATAGCGTCAAGCAAGATATCATCTAAGTGAAATATTAATCAATGATCTGGGCTATCTTAAAATAATGACTACGATTGTTTTATATAATTTATAAAAATTTTTCTAAGCCTAATATAATAGCATCGCATATATATTCTTCTAACAAAGAATAATCTTTAAAATTTTGAGCTTTAGCCAAAACAGCATAATAGTCATGTTTGTTTTTTCTAACAATAGCTGGTGGCAAATTATTTTGTAATAATTGCGCTATTAGTAATAAACGCCCTATTCGGCCATTGCCATCAGAAAATGGATGAATTTGCTCAAATTCTGCATGAATTATTGAGCTTTCTAAAATTATATCTGATTTTGAATTATTAATTTTTAAAAACAGTTGTTGCATCAGTTTCGGAACACTTAAATAATTGGCGGTAGGTACATTACTATTAACAATTCTTACATTATGATATCTATAGATGCCAGCATTTGGCAATATGCTATTCATTAATATATTATGTAGTTTTAAAATTAATTTTTCATCTATTTTTTTATCTTTAGATAAATAATCTAATAAATAATTAAAGGCTGTTTGATGATTTTTTGCTTCTAATATTTCTTTAACTGGTTTATTAATATTTGCATTATTATCAAATAATATATCCTGAGTTTCGGCTTTAGTTAAGGTGCTACCTTCAATGTTGTTAGTGTGATAAGTAATATCTAGCACTAAGTCTTCATAAATATCTTGGCGTTTAAGCAATGTATTAACAATATCCAAATTCAATTTTTTAACTTTAGTAAAAATATATTCTTTTTTCCCTAAAAGTTTTGTGGCAGGTATTATATTTTGGCCAGTAGTTTGCAAATATAGCTCATCAATTTTTTCTAGTTGCTTTTTGCGAGGAGCTGATTTGCCGTTGATTCAGCTATTTATAGTAGGAAAAGATACACCAAAATCATTTGCTAACTGCTGTTGAGTTAGCTTTGCTATCTTTATAATAATTTTTAATTTCTCTTGAATGGTCATTTTGTCAAACTTTATATTAATGTGTATTTTATCAAACTTTATAAAGTTTGTCAATATGTCAAAAAACCAATGGGTTTCCATTCTCATTGGCTTTCTATGTATATTTTATTTAAATAATCCAAAGCTGATACTGTGTTATATGTTTTAAAATAAAAAATAACTATATGATCTAATTATTAAAACATATAGTTATTAAATATTTTATATAAGTGAAAAGAGCAACCTGGTAAACCAAATTGCTCCTTTCAGTAGTTAAGCACTAGTTCATTAGTATTGCTACTAAATCATTACTACTTAACTATTAATATATTAGCATACTTTTTTTATTTGTCAATAGAATTAGTAATTAAAGTTTTTTATTAGTTTCTGAAAAAAATCTTTAATTTGTTTAAAATCAATATTTCTATTATTTTTAAATCTTATTTTTTCTTTTTCAATATCTTTAAAATAAATTAAACTTTTTAAAACTAAATTAATTTCTAATTCTGGCATTTTCTTCTCTAAGCATTTGAGTATTTCTTTTAAAGAAATTTCTTGTAAAATATAGTAAAGATCTATATAATCTTTATTGGACGCTCGGCTAACAATGGCTGATAGTTTCATGCAAGCTATATCTTTTATTGAAGCGATTTTAAAATATGGTTCATCAATTAACTTATCAATTAATTGATAATCATATGTGAAAAAACTCAACTTTATATCTTCGTCTATAAAAACAGTTAATGTATTTTTAAGATCCTGAACTTTTTTAATACTATGCCCTTTAAAAATATCTTTGATTCTTAAGAATAGTTTTTTAGTATCAATTTCTTTAAGACTAAAAAAATCAAAATCGACTGAATCACGATGGCCTAGCTGTAAAGCAAGACCAGTTCCACCGGCTAAATAAAAATCTTTTTTAAATGCTTTTAAAAAAGGTAGAATATCTATTCTTTTTTTATTCAAAATATTATAAATCATTTTAAAACCTTGTTTTAATTAATTTTTTGGAATCAATGTTTAAAATAAATGTTCAATAATTAAGAGATTTGTCATCTAATTCTCCTTTTGCGCCATACTCAATAATAACTTTTTTAATAATATTTTTGGGGTAATACTTGAATAATCAATCGGTAGCCTTTTTGCTACCAATATTTAAAATATTTAAAATAATTCTATTTTTATCCTCTTCTAAATCCATTTTTTTTATATCGCTAAATCAAAGATAAGGTTGAATTATTTTTGGAATCATATTTTATATTTATATTTTATTATATATATTATATCACAAAAATAATAAA
>JAQUZI010000004.1 GCA_028691405.1 Minisyncoccota bacterium | reverse complement strand
TTGTTTGACAATATTTTTGTTCTGGACAATATTTTTAAAATTTGATATAATTATGTATATAAAAATATAATATAATATTATGGAAAAGAGTTTTGAAAAAAGAGGGCTAGCTAAAAAATCAGAGAATATATCAGATTGATATAATGATGTGGTATTAAGAGCTGGTTTATGCGACTATACAGATGTTAAGGGTAGTATGATTATTAAGCCTTATGGTTATTCAATTTGAGAAAATATTCAAAAGGAGTTAGATCAAAAATTTAAAAACGATGGAGTGCAAAATTGTTATTTCCCAATGCTAATTCCTATGAGCTTGATTTTAAAAGAGAAAGAGCATGTTGAAGGATTTGCCCCAGAGTTATTAACGGTTGATAAAATTGGAAAAGAAGAACTTAATGATCCTTTGGTTTTAAGACCAACATCAGAAACAATTATGTATAAAGCTTTTGCTAATTGAATTCAAGGATATCGTGATTTGCCTATAAAAATAAATCAATGATGCAATATATTTAGAGCGGAGAAGAGAACATATCCTTTTATTCGTACATCTGAGTTTTTATGGCAGGAAGGGCATTGTGCTTTTAGCAATAAAGAAGATAATTTACAAATGGTATTTAAAGCTTTGAATTGGTATAAAGAGGTTTATGAAGATTTTTTGGGGATATCAGTATATCTTGGATTAAAAAGTCAATCAGAAAAATTTGCAGGAGCAAAAAATACTTATTCAATCGAAATTGTAACACCTAATGGCAAAGCATTGCAAGCGGGTACATCTCATGATTTATCTGATAATTTTTCAAAAGCTTTTGGAGTTAATTTTGTTGATGAAAAAGGCGAAAAACAAAATGTTTTTCAAGATTCTTTTGGATTATCAACCAGATCAATTGCTGCTTTGGTTTTAGCTCATGGCGATGATTCAGGATTGGTTATTCCACCAAGAGTAGCACCAATACAAGTTGTTATTATTCCAATAACAAAGAAAAACCAAGACAACAATATGATTAATGATTTTTCTAATAAAGTAGAGAAAGTATTAAAAGATAAAGGTATAAGAGTTTTTGTTGATAACAATGATATTCATAGCTTAGGGTATAAGATTAATGAGTGAGAGTTGAAAGGTGTTCCAATTAGAATTGAAGTTGGTAATAACGAGGTTGAAAAACAAATAGTTAAATTAGTTAGAAGAGATGATTTTTCTAAACAAGATGTTGAAATAAATGACGTTGAAGATAAAATTAATTGTGTATTAGAAGATATACAAAACAATTTGTTTAAAAAATCAGAAGAATTGAAAGAACAAAAGACAAAGAATGCTGATAATTATGATGATTTTAAAAAATTGATTGATGAGGGATATTTTGTTAGATCCTATTTCTGTGAAGAAAAAGAATGCGAAGCAAAAATAAAAGAAGAGACTAAAGCGGTAACAAGATGTTTAGAATTTGATCAAATGAATGATGATGATATTGATGGTAAATGTATTTATTGCGGCAAGAAGGCTAAACACAAATGACTATTTGGTAAAAGCTATTAAATATAAAGCGAAATGGAAAATTATGATGTTATAATAATAGGAGCTGGTCCAGCGGGATTAAAATGCGCTGAAGTTTTAAATAATACTAATTTAAAAGTTTTGGTAATTGATAGAAGTAAAGAATTAGGAGATAAGGTTTGTGCTGGCGGATTAACAATTAAAGGTTTAAAGTATTTAAATATTCCAGAGGATTTAATAGAATTTAAATCTAATAGAATTTTATTACATAATTCAAAAAAGAAATTTGTTATTAAAAACAAGAAAGGGGATAATTATATTTTCACTATAAATAGGAAAAATTTAGCTGAATGGCAGTTTGAAAAAATACAAGATTCTAAAAATATTTGTTTTTTGAAAGAAACTAATGTTATAGAAATACATAAAGATTTTGTAGTAACTGATAAAGGTAATTTTAAATTTAACATATTAGTTGGGGCTGATGGTTCTAATTCTAAAGTTAGAAAATATGTTGGATTGAAGAGTTTAAATACATTAGTAGCTTTTCAATATATTTTACCAGTTAAGTATGATGATTTAGAAGTTTTTTATATGCCTAAGTTGTTTAAAGCTGAATATTTATGAATATTTCCTTATAGAAACACAACATCTATTGGGTGCGCTTGTGATGTAAGACAAATGAGTTTTAATCAAGCTTTAGAAAATTTTAATAATTTTATTAAAAGTTGTAATATTGATGTTAGCGGCGCTAAATACCAATCCTTTATTATAAATTGTGATTATCAAGGGTATAAGTTTGGGAATATTTATTTAATTGGTGATGCGGGTGGATTTGCTTCTTTACTAACAGGCGAAGGGATTTATCAAGCATTAATTTCAGGTGAAGAAATTGCTAATAAAATATTAGATCCTTGTTATAAATCGAAGAAATTAAATAAAATTATAAGGCATAATAAAAAACATACATGAGTTTTTAACCAGTTTAATAAATTTGATTTTTTATTAGATCAGTTTATTGTAATAGGTAATTTTTTAATGAAGTTTTATTGATTAAATCAAAAGATAATTAAATTTTTTGCTTAATAGCCATGATTATTAAATTAGAAAAAGATTTTCAAAAATTGAAAAATAAAAAGAGAGCTGAAACTTATGCTAGTTTTTTTAAAAATAATAGCAATGTTTTTTATGGTATTTATGCTAAAGATTTAAAAAGTTTAGTTAAAAAATATATTTCAATATTAACTTTTAAGGAGATTAAAGAATTGTTAGAAACAAAAGTTCAGGAGAAAAAGCAATTGGCTTGCTATACTTTAGTTGAAAAATACAAAGAAGATAATGAAAAGGTTTTTAATTTTTATATTAAAAATTTAAAATATTTTGATGACTGGGGTTTAATTGATACTACATGTAGTCATATTTTAGGGGATTATTTGTTAAATCAAAAAAGAGATATTTTATATAAATTAGCAAATAGTGAAAAATGAAATGAACAAAGAATAAGCGTTGTTTCTTGTTATGCTTTTATTAAGAAAAATGACTTTAAAGATATATTAAAAATTTCAAAAATTTTAATTGAAAATGAGAATGATTTAATTCAAAAAGCGGTTGGGTGAATGCTAAGGGAGATGGGGAAAAGAGATAAAAATCTACTAATTGATTTTTTAAATAAAAATGTTAAAAAAATGAAAAGAATTACTTTAAGATACTGTTTGGAAAAGTTTAGCAAAAAAGAAAGAGATTATTGGTATGCGAAATAAATAATTTAAAACTAAGCCTATTCATTAGACTTAGTTTTTTTTATTTCTTTAATTTGATCTCTTATTTTAGCTGATTGTTCAAAATCTCAATTTTCAATTGATTTTTGTAATTGTTTTTCTAAATAGACTAACATTTCTTTTGAGTGTTTTTTTGTATAGTTTTCTTCGTCATTAGAAAATGTATTTTCTATATCCTTTTTAATTGTTTTGGCTGTTATTTTATTATCTTTGTTATATTGTTTTTGATATTCTCGGCGCCTATTTGTTTCATCAAGTGTTTGTTTAATTGATTGAGTCATGGTATCGGCATATAGAATGGCGGTTCCTTCGGTATTTCTAGCGACACGACCAATAGATTGTAATAGTGATGTTTTATTTCTTAGAAATCCTTCTTTGTCGGCATCAAGGATAGCTATAAGTGAAACTTCAGGAAGATCTAATCCTTCACGAAGGAGGTTAATACCAATTAAAACATCTATTTTTCCTGAGCGCAAATCATTTAATATTTTTGGCCTTTCTAGGGGCTTAATGTCGGAATGAAGGTATTTAGTTTTAATGCCTTTGTTTTGAAGAAAAGTGGATAAATCTTCAGCTGATGCTTTAGTTAAAGTTAAAACTAATGTTTTATCTTTATTTTTTATTTGTTTTTCAATTTGTTTGATTAAATCAGGAATTTGGTTTTTGCAAGGTTTAATAATTATTCTAGGATCTAAAATACCAGTAGGTCTAATTAATTGCTCAATTAAATGAGTTTGTGATTTTTTTGTTTCGTATTCTCTAGGTGTGGCAGATACGAAAATTGTTTGAGGGGCTAGTTTTTCAAATTCAGAAAATTTTAAAGGACGATTGTCGATCGCGGAAGGCAGGCGAAAACCGTAATTAACTAATGTTGATTTTCTTATATAATTACCATTATACATTCCTTGAATTTGAGGAATACTGATGTGACTCTCATCTATGAATAGTAAAAAATCATTGCCAAATCTAAAATGGTAATAATCGATTAATGTAAAAGGAGGGTCACCGGGTTGTTTGAATGATAGGTGCCGAGAATAATTTTCAATACCTTCGCAATAGCCAGTGGATTGGAGCATTTCAATATCTCGTTTAATTCTGGTTTTTAATCTAAAATATTCTGTATTTTTCTTTTGTTTTTTTAATTTTGATAGAGATTCTTTTAATTCTTTTTTAATGTTTAATATAGCTAAATCAAGTTTTTCTTTATCAGTTACAAAAAGTTTTACAGGGAAAAAAGTAAATGTTTTTAATTCTTGTTTCGAAAAATTTGTTTTATTTTTTATATTTAGAAAATCTTTACTTTGATTTTCAAGGTTATTGTATTTTTTACTTATAGATTTTATTTTGTTTTTTTCAAGTTCAATTTCTATTATTTCTAATCCGTTTGGTAAAAATATCTCAATAATATTTTCTCTATATCTGAAAAATCCAGAATCAGAAAAATTTAAGTTTTTTAGTGTATAGTGGATTGTCACTAATCTCTTAGCTATTTCAGTGCGGGTGAATTTGTCGTTAATGTTTATTGTAAAAGAAGCTTTGTTGAAATTTTCTGGACTACCAACATCGTAAATAGCTGAAACAGAAGCAACAGTAATAACATCATTGTGTTTAAGCAAACTAGTAATGGTGTCATGTCTTAATTCTTCAATATATTTATTTATTTTTGAATCTTTACTAATATATGTATCACTGGAAGGAAGATATGCTTCAGGTTGATAATAATCATAAAAACTAATAAAGAATTTTGTTTGATTTTGAGGGAATGATTTTTTAAATTCGCTAAAAAGTTGTGCAGCTAATGTTTTATTGGGGGAGAGAATTAATACTGGCTTTTGAGTATTTTGTATTAAGTGAGAAAGGGTAAATGTTTTACCTGAGCCGGTAATACCTAAAAGGGTTTGGTATTTTACACCCCTATTTATGTTTTGAGTTAGTTTTTCTATAGCTTTAGGCTGATCTCCGGTTGGCTTAAAGCTTGATTTTAAATTAAATTCATTCATTGTTTTGTTGTTATCTTTGGTTGATTTTACCATTTTTTATTGATTGTGTCTATTTTTTATGGTATAATTTTTAATATATATTAATTAGTTTATGATGGTTAATATTGTTTATGTATTCATAGATGCTTCTAACATATGAGAAGCTCAAAAGATAAAAGGTAAGTTTTTTGATTACGAAAAGCTCAGGATTTTTTTAAAAAAGAAATTTGAGGCTTGTAGTATTAAAATTTTTTATTATACAGCGTATCCTAAAAATGGAACAAGAAGTTATAGCTTGGATGGTAAACATAAATTTTATACATTTCTTAAAAAAAATTTAAAATTTGTTGTTAAGAAGAAAGAATTAAAACAGATTCATATAATGTCTGATGTCGGCCAAGCAGTTGAAGAAAAGGGCAATATGGATGTAGAAATAACTATTGATGCTATGCATCATCTTGAAAAATATAATATAGCCATTTTCTTTTCAGGTGACTCTGATTTTTTGGCACTGGTGACTTATTTAAGAAATCGAGGCAAAAAAGTATATATTTTTTCTTCTAAGAATAATATTTCAACTGAGTTAAGAACAGGTGCAGACGGTTATTTTGATATTTTAAAAGATATTAATGATAATATTTGAGGGAGAAATTTGAAATTTCGCAATAATTAATATTATATAAAAAAATCACCCTCCGCAAGGAAGGTGATCCTAAGATGTAATACCCTTTCACTTATTAGGTGAAAGACATATATAGTATACTAAATTTTTATTATAAAGTCAATATAGATTTGTGGAAAAATATAAATTAATGAAAATTGATTTTATATAGCATTTATGATATGATAACAGTATTATAATTATCTATTTAAGCAGTTAGATTATGGGTTTTGTAAAAACAATTATTAAAGAATTTTGAAAATTTGGAATTACATGTTGACATTATATGTGATCAATAATTGGTGGATTTTTGTTGAAAAATATTCAAGATAAAATGATAATTATTGGTGTTACTGGCACTAAAGGCAAAAGCACTGTTGTTGATATGCTATCTTTTGTTTTTAAAAAATTAGATATTAAGCATGCTAGTTATTCAACACTTGGAACAAGTGTAAATAATAAAACAACAGGGAATAATAAAAAAATGACAATGCCGGGTAGATGGATTTTGCCTATGTTTTTTAGAAATGCATTTAAGTCAGGCGCTAAAGTTGGAATAGTTGAAGTTACATCCTCAGGATTAACTCAGTTTAGAGGGGATGCTTTTAATTTTGATATAGTTGCAATTACAAATTTACAAAAAGAGCATGTTGAAATTCATGGTGGTTTCGAAAATTACAAAAAAGCGAAAGGAAGATTGTTTAAATTGCTTACACAACATAAACATAAATTCATTGATAATAAAAAAATTGAAAAAGTTTCGATTGTTAACTTTGATGATGATAATTGTTCTTATTATATTGATTTTAAAGCAGATAAGAAATATGTTGTTTCGTTAAAAGAAGACAAAAAGAATATTAAAGCTAATATTTTAAATTTAAATTTAATTAAACCAGAACAATTATTAATTGATGCCAGTGGCCTTCATTTTAATTTTGAAGATGTTCATTTTGATATTAATTTATATGGTAAGTTTAGTATGTATAATGTTTTAGTGGTTTTATCTGTTTTGAAAGCAATGAAGGCTGATATGCATAAGGTTGCGGATATATTAAAAGAATATAAAGGCGCAAAAGGAAGAATGGAATTTGTAAGAACAAGAACAAATAAAAATGTTGTTATTGATTATGCGCATACACCAGATTCATTAAAGGCAGTATTAACAACATTAAGAGAAATGGGATTTAAAAAAATTATTAGTATAATTGGTTCTTGTGGTGGATCTAGAGATAAATGGAAAAGACCAGAAGTGGGGAAGATAGCGAGCAATTTAAGTGATTATGTGATTGTTACAAATGAAGACCCTTACGATGAAGATCCCCATAAGATAATGAATGCAATATATATGGGGATTGGCGATAAAGAAAGAGCAAGAATTGTACCAAATAGAATTGATGCAATACAAAAAGCAATTGATATGTTGAAAGATGAGGAAGAGGTTTTGATTGTAACCGGCAAAGGGAGTGAAAAAATTATAATGGCTAAGAAAGGTGGAAGAATTGTTAAGCAAGAGTATATAGGTGATTATCAGGTGGCTAAACAATATTTAGAAAAATAAAAGATAAAAAAATAACATGGAACAAGACAATAATAATCAAAAAAGAAAATTAGAGTTTGTCGAAAAAGAAAAAGAGATATTAGATTTTTGAGAAAAGAATAATATATTTGAAAAAGTTTTGGAAGCAAGAAAAGATGCTCCTTTGTTTACTTTTTATGAAGGCCCACCAACAGCTAATAATCGACCAGGGGTTCACCATGTTTTAGCTAGAACATACAAAGATTTGTTTTGTAGATACAAAACAATGAAAGGTTTTTTTGTGGATAGAAAAGCGGGTTGAGATACCCATGGTTTGCCAGTTGAAATTAGTGTAGAAAAAAATTTAAATTTTAAAGATAAAAATGATATTGAAAGCTATGGAGTAGATAAGTTTAACAATGAATGTAAAAATTCAGTTTTTCAATATATTAAAGATTGAGAGAAAACAACAAAGGATACGGGTTATTGAGTCAATATGGATGAAGCCTATAAAACTTATGATACTGACTATATGGAATCAGTATGATGGATTTTAAAGCAAATTTATGACAAAGGACTAATTTATAAGGGGTATAAAGTTTTGCCTTTTTGTCCAAGGTGTGGAACTGGGCTTTCAAGTCATGAAGTAGCACAAGGGTATAAGAATGTTAAAGATCCATCAATATATATTAAATTTGAATTAAAAGATTCAAGTGTATTTGGGGTTGATAAAGCAAGTGTATTAGTATGAACTACAACACCTTGAACATTAATGGCAAATGTTGCTTTAGCAATTAATACAAACATTAAATATTATTTATTTAATGTTGAAGGAGAAAATATTATTTGTCATTTAGATTTAACTTCGGTTGATTTTTTGAAAGACAAGAAGGTTGAAAAAATACAGGAGATAGAAAACAATAAACTTATTGGTTTAAAATATATTCCTTTATTTGAAGACAAAGAAGTATATGAGCAAGGTAAAAAAGTGTATGAAATTGTTGAAGCTGATTATGTTTCAAGTTCGGATGGAACGGGTGTAGTTCATATTGCTCCAGCTTTTGGTATTGATGATATGGAGCTGGGTAATAAAGAAAATTTAGGAGTTATTTTAAATGTGGATGAAGAGGGGAAACTCATGGACAAAGAAAATATCTTAGAAGGAGCAAGAGGTTTGTTTTTTAAAGAAGCTGATAAAATAATTTTTGATTATTTAAAAGATAATGACATTTTGCTTTATGGTGGTATGCAAGATACAGAGCATGAATATCCGTTTTGTTGAAGATGTAAAACGCCATTGATTTATAGAGCAAAAGAAAGTTGATTTATTAAAATGTCAGAATTAAGGAATGAATTATTAGAAAACAACGAAAAGATTAATTGAGAACCAGACTATATTAAGCATGGTAGATTTGGAGAATGATTAAATGATATTAAAGATTGGGCTTTATCAAGAAATCGTTATTGGGCTACACCATTGCCAATTTGAATTTGTGAAAAATGTGGTAAAAAACATGCCGTAGGATCTTTAAAAGAGTTAAAAGAAATGGGTGCTGGTTTGAATAATACGGAATTGCCAATTAATAGTGAAACAGGAGAAGTTGATTTACATAGACCATATATTGATAATTTCCATATTAAATGTGATTGTGGTGGTAAAATGGAGAGAACAAGTGAGGTTATTGATTGTTGATTTGATTCAGGAGCAATGCCTTTTGCTCAATCTCATTTTCCTTTTAATTACACCGATGAGCTTGATTTAAAAGATTTGCAATATTATTTAGATAAAGGATTTCGTTTTCCAGCTGATTTTATTAGTGAAGGAATGGATCAGACAAGAGGATGATTTTATACTTTATTAGCCATTTCTACTTTATTAGGATTTGGTCCTTCGTATAAAAATGTAGTAACATTAGGTTTGATATTAGATTCAAATGGAGAAAAAATGTCAAAATCAAAAGGGAATGTTATTTTCCCTGAAGAATTAATAGATAGATACGGAGCTGATTCTTTGAGATGATATTTTGTAAATATTTCAAATGCAGGAGATTATAAAAAGTTTTCTGAAAATGATTTAGTTATTCAACAAAGAAGAGTTATTAATACTTTCTTTAATGTTTTTAAATTTTATGAAACATATGTTGATAAAAAATATATTGATGATCAATGAATTTTAGACAACTATACCAATCTTTCTGTCTTAGATAAATGGTTAGTTAATAAAATTGAAAAATCTAAAAATGAATTTTGTAATGCTTTGGATAAATACAATGCATATAATGGTACAAAGGTTTTGGATGAATTAATAGATAGTTTTTCAAGATGGTATTTAAGAAGATCTAGAAAAACTATGCAAAATGATATTTTATCAGCATCTGTTTTTGCTTGAGGTATAAAAGAAATAGATAAAATGTTTGGTATATTTTGTCCATTTACAGCTGATTTGATTTGAAGAGAAGGTGGTTTTGATAAAAACAACATATCTGTTCATTTGGAATTAATTAAATCTTTAGATATTAATATTGATGAGGACTTGTTAAGCCAGATGGATAAGATTAGAGATTTAAGCACGCAAGCTTTAAAAATCCGTCAAGAGAAAGGGGTTAAGGTTAGACAACCGTTGAATGCTTTAATAATTAAAAATTCTTTTGATGTTGATGATGGTGTTTTAGAAATATTAAAAGATGAGATTAATGTTAAGAATGTAGTTTTTGATAATACAGTTAGCGACGATTTAGATTTAGATGTTAATTTAACAGAAGAGTTGGTTAATGAAGGCAAATATAGAGAGTTAACAAGATTAGTTCAAGAATTACGTCGTGAATCAAATTATAGTCCTAATGATTTAGTTGATCTATCTATTATTGTTGACAATATCAGCGGTTTTTGAAAATTAGTTGAAGAAAATATCAAAAATGATATTAAAATAAATAATTTTAGTTTTAAAGCGATAGATGGATTTGAAATTGAAAAAGAAATAAAAGATAATAATTTTGATTTTAAAATTCAAATGAAAAAGATATAATGAAAAAGTTCCAAAAGAAAACAGAGAATTTTAAATGTGAATATTGTGGTTATGAAGTTGTTGGGAATGGTTATACTGACCATTGTCCAAACTGCTTGTATTCTAAGCATGTTGATATTAATCCTGGGGATAGGATGAGTGATTGCGGTGGATTGATGAAATTAGATGATTTTGAGATAAAACATGGAGAATATGTGCTAAAATATGTATGTTTAAAATGTGGATATACACATAAGGTTAAAATGGCAGATAATGACAATATAAAGGTTTTAATGTCTTTAATTAAGGATAAATAGTCTAGCTGTTTACAAATTGTATTTTATCTGGTATAATATATCAAGTAAAGGGAATGATCGGCTTCGATGAGAAGCTATCTTTAAGTAATGCAAGTCAAGGACGATTTGTCACCTTGTAAATCATCAAATCAAACAATAATTGCCAACAAATATCAACCTGCTTACGCTTTAGCGTAACTCGTTAACAGGCAACCCTTAAAGTTGATACTCGATAGGCTTTAAGGTAAACTTTTCGAGCTATACTAAATTGCTGTTAGAGCAATTTAACGAAAAATTTTCTAAATCGGATTATTTTGTTTTGTTTGTTTTTTAAAAATAATCTTAAAATTAAAAACAAAATAAACTTGTAGATTTGTTTAAGGAGGTTTTTTAGACGTGGGTTCGATTCCCACCATTTCCACCATTTAATAAAATATTAATTTTTTAATTTGAGTTATATAGATAAAAACAAAAAAATAAGATTGATTGGAGATGATGGCGAAATGATCGGCATTATTGAATATGCTGAAGCCGAAGAAATCGCTAAGTCTAAAGAATTAGATTTGATGCTAATTACAGAAAATGCAGAAATATCAGTGTATAAGTTAGGTGATGAGAAAAAACTACGTTACCAACAAGAAAAAATGAGGAAAAAGGAGGCTAAGAAACAAAGAGCTGACGCAATGAAAATAATTAAAATTAGTTTCAATGAAGGTATCCATGACTTGAAGACAAAAATTAAGAAATTAGAAGAATTTTTAGAAGATGGTTTAAAAGTGAAAGTAGTTATGTTTTTAGCAGGAAGAGAGAAAAGACATTTTGATTTAGCATTTGAGAAAACAAAAACCTTTTTAGAGATGATAAATACGGAATACAAGACATTATCTTCAATTAAAAAAGTTTCTAATGGTTTTGAGACAATTATATCAAAATAAATTAAATAAATAATTAAATCAAGTATAATGAATCGTAATTTTTATGCAAAAAGAGTGAAAGTTACTAAAAATGATAAAGTAAGACGTAGAGCTAGTAATACTGCTCATACGACATCAACTGACAGACCAGTAACTAAACAACGTCGAAAAAGAAAAACAACATTATCAAAAACATTTGCAAAGCAAGTGTTGAGGATTATGAAGAATAAAAACTAGTTTTAATAAAGAGTAAAAAATATATATGGCAAGAGTAAAATCAGGTGTTGTTTCAAGAAAACGCACAAATAAAATATTAAAACAAACAAAAGGCTTTCGTTATGGTCGCAAATCTAAGATAAGAGCAGCAAAAGAAGCTTTATTACATGCTGGAGAGCATGCAATTCGCGGACGTAAAGAGAAGAAAAGAGTTAATCGACGTTTATGACAAACAAAAATTAATGCTTTTGTTAGAGAAAATGAGCTAACTTATAGTAAGTTTATTAATTTATTAAAAGTTAAAAATGTAGAAATTGATAGAAAAGTTATGGCTGAAATGTGTGTTAAAGAGCCAGAGGTAATGAAAAAGATAGTTGAGTTTGTTAAAAAATAGGTTTTGTAAAAAACAGTAGTTTTAATACTATTGTTTTTTTATTATAAGATTATATAAATGAAATATATATTTATTTCTCACAAGTATTGAAATGTTAATAAAACAATACTAAGAAAAAGATTGACTTGTATTTCAGATGTCTTAGAAAAACAAGGGCATAAGACTTTTATATATTTTAGAGATGTGCAAAAATGGGTAAATGAACATTCTGATCCAGGGGTTGCGTTGAAAGATGCTTTAAAAGAATTAAAAAAATGCGATATAGTTGTTGGTGTTGTTTTTCATAAGCAAATTAGCCAAGGAATGTTGCTTGAATATGGTTATGCTAAAGCATTAAATAAAAAAACAATATTGTTGGTATATGATAAATGCCCATCACCGGTTTTAGAGCATTTATCAGATAGAGTCATTAGGTTTAAGAATAAAGAAGAGTTGGAAAAAAATTTGAAAATATATTAATTTAAAATCAATATTCTTAATGTGTATTGATTTTTTTTAGGTTATGTTTTATACTATACTTAATATTTTAAATAAATAAATAGTGAAAATAATAGAAAAATTTAGTAAAAAAGATGCTTTTTCAATGATAGAAGCATTAGTAGCTATTTCGATTTTAGTGATAGGCATTTTGAGTGCCTTTGTTTTAGTTATTCGTACATTAGCTAATACGCCACACATTCAAAGTCGTTTAATTGCATCTAATTTAGCACAAGAGGGAGTTGAATTGGTAAGACAAATACGAGATACTAATTTTATGCAATCAACAACATTTAGAAATGGATTAGAGGCAGGAGAATACCAAATGGATGTAGTAAATCGTGAATTGATTGATTTTAATAAGAATGACTTTTTGAAATTTGATAATGATTCTAAAATATATTCATACGTATCAGGTGATAGTGCTCCTTTTTATTTACAAAGGAAAATTGTTATTAGTGATGTAAAAGATAGGACAAATTCTTTTAAGGTGAATATAATAATGACATGATGTGTTAAAAGAAGTGAAGAGCAATGTTTGAGAAAACCAACTTATACATTAAATATAGAAGACCATTTATATAATTATCATAATTTACCAGAATAATGAAAAAATGATTAAATAAAAAAAGAAAATCATTTACTTTAATTGAAGCATTGGTAGCCGTAGCAATGTTTATGATTGTTGTTACAATTTTAATTAATATATATATATCTACAATTAGAGCTGAAAGAATTGCTTATGTTATATTAAGAGATAGCAATGTAACCCAGAGTGTTTTAGAAACTATATCAAGAGCGGTGCGCATGGGGAGTGATTTTGAAATAATAAATAACGATACATTAAGATTTAAAACAGAAGAAGAGGGAGATAAATTTTTTACAGAATTTAGATATAGGTATGATAGCTTAGATCAAAGAGGCTGAATAGAAAGAGTTAAGGATGTTGATAAAGCTGGAGATATAATAGCATTAACGCCTAAAGAAATGAATATTGATGATTTTGAAATACAAATTTCAGGGAAAAGCCAGGAACAAAAAAGTATATTAATTAAATTTGCAACTGTTTCTGAGGTTCATGGTAATGAGTATAGAACTTTTGTACAAACGTCGATTACACCAAGATTATTAATTTCTAATTAAAATTATGTTTTTAATTAAATTTAAAAATAAAAGAAAGGCACAGGTATTTTTAATGAGTGCATTAATTTTAGCGAGCACAGCGGCGCTAGGATTGTCTTTAGTTAGTGTTTATTTAAGAAATTTAAAGATGGTTTATCAGATATCGGAATCAACTAAAGCTTTTTATTTGGCTGATGCTTGTGCAGAATGAAGATTGTATGAATGAAAAAGTAATACCGAAGGGGATGAAAATGCACCATTGTTTTCAAATGGCAGCCCAACTAGTCCGGTAAGTTGTGAATATGATATCGAATATGAAAAATTAGATCAAATAAAAACAATTGGTATTACAAGATTAGTTCGACGAGGTATTAATATATATTTTGCAGATGAGTTTTTTGAATTTTAAAAATATTTTATGGCTAAAGAAGAAATTAAGAAAAGAATAGAAAAATTAAAAGAAGAGATTAATTACCATAACTATCTTTATCATGTTTTAGATAATCCAATGATTTCGGATGAGTCTTATGATGATTTATTTAAAGAATTAAGGAAATTAGAAAATGCTAACCCTCAACTTAAAACAGAAGATTCGCCAACTCAAAAAACAGGAGGAGATGCTTTAAATGAGTTTAAAAAAGTAAAACATCAGAAAAAGATGTTGTCTTTAAATGATTTAAAAACAAAAGACGAATTTAAAGACTGAGATGAGAGAGTTAAAAAATTAATTATTGAAAATGGATTTAGCTTAAGTAATAATAGCGAATATTATTGTGAGTATAAATTTGATGGATTGGCAATATCGTTGATTTATGAGAAAGGAGTTTTTTCTTTGGGGGCAACAAGAGGTGATGGAGAAGTGGGAGAAGATATTACCGATAATTTAAAAACAGTGAGAACAATACCATTAAAGCTATTTGCGGAAAGAAGGATAAAAGATGCATTAAATAAATATGATTTAGGCCGTTTAGCTGAAAATGTTTTGCAAGGGCTAAATAATAAAATTGAAATTAGAGGAGAGATAATTATTGACAAGAAAGAGTTTAAAAAAATTAATAAAGATCAAGAGAAAAAGGGCTTACCTATATATTCTAATCCAAGAAATTTGGCAGCAGGTTCTATTAGGCAATTAGATTCAAATATTACTCGAGGACGTAAATTAATATTTAATGGATATGATTTAGTAACAGATTTGGGTCAAAAAACCCATAAAGAGTCACATATATTATTAGAGGTATTGGGGTTTAAGGCTAATAATAATATAAATAAAATTTGTGATAACGTTCAGGATGTTTTTGGTTTTTATGATGAGATTATGCAAAAACGTGATAAATTAGAGTTTGAAATTGATGGTATTGTCGTTCAAATTAATAGAATTAATGTTTTTGAAAAATTAGGATTAATAGGTAAGGGCCCTAGAGCGGGAATTGCTTTTAAGTTTCCACCAATAGAGGGAGTTAGCAAGGTAGTTGATGTTAAGTGGCAAGTTGGACGAACAGGGGTTTTGACACCAGTTGCTTTTTTGGAGCCAATAAGAATTGGTGGAGCAAGAGTGACAAGGTCAACATTGCATAACAAAGAAGAAATTAAAAGATTGGGTTTGAAAATAGGAGATACGGTTATTGTAACTAGATCAGGAGATGTTATTCCTAAAATTTTAAAAGTTTTAACATCAATGAGAATTGGTGATGAGAAAGATATTGAGATACCTAATAAATGCCCAATGTGTGGCTCTAAAGTTGTTTTTGATAAATCAGGGATCTTAATTCGCTGTGATAATTTACAATGCCCGGGTAGAAATGAAGGATATTTAAATCATTTTGTTTCTAGACAAGCTTTTAATATTAAAGGATTGGGAGATAAAATATTAAAAAAACTTGTTGATGAATGTTTGGTAACTGATGTTTCTGATTTATTTGATTTAGAAGAGGGGGATTTGAAAGTATTGGATAGATTTGGAGAAAAATCAAGTCAAAATATTATTACTAATATTAATAAGTCTAAGAATATTAATATTAATAAGTTTATATTCGCTTTAGGCATTCCTAATATTGGTAAAGAAAGTGCAGAAATAATTGCAAATAGATTATTAAAATTAGGTAAAATTAAAAATCCAGCTAAATTATTAAAATTAGCTAGAGAATTAAGTGAAGAAGATTTTGATGATTTACCTGATTTTGGAGAGACGATGGCTAAAAGTGTTTTTGAGTATTTTAATAGTGAACATACTAAGAAATTATTTGATAAATTAAATAAAGCAGGAATATTAATTGAAAGCCAAAAAGCTTTAGTAAATCAAAAATTAAAAGATTTAAAATTTTTGTTTAGTGGTGAATTAGATTCTATGCCAAGGACTAAAGCACAAGAAATGGTTAAACAGAGAGGAGGGGTTATAAAAGAAACAGTTACAAAAACTTTGGATTACTTAGTAGTGGGAAGTAAGCCAGGGAGTAAATTAGAAAAGGCTAAAAAGTTAGGAGTTAAGGTTTTAGATGAAAAAGAATTTTTAAAATTGATTAAATAAAAAAACCGCCATCGATGAGGGAATAAAAGGTACACAACCTTTATCTATTCCTCTGGCGGTGCAGGTAAAACCCTTCCATTTCTTCCTCTGTTTCGATGTTGGTTATCTACCGGCATGAGCCGGAATTTATTAGATAACAAACCGTTAAGTTGATCAATGGCCTGTTTTAGCAGTCTCTTCCCTGCAAAAAAGAGACAAGGGTACGGCATTGCTTGTATGCTATTTATATAATACCATATAATAATTAATTGTCAAATTTTGATTTTTATTTTTATTTGTGGTATAATATAGGTATAAAATTAGATATATGGATAAAAAAGATATTAAAAAATTACAACAAATTTTTAAAAAATATCCTAAAGTAAAATTGGTATACTTTTTTGGATCGAGAAATAGAGGTAGCTTTAATAAAGAAAGCGATTATGATTTTGCGGCATATATTAAAGAAGAAGATAACATTGAGATGTTTGATTTAAGATTGAAATTAATGGATGAGATATCTAAAATTTTAAAGAACGACAATATTGAAGTGGTGATTTTAAATGATTTAGATAACCCAACTTTAAAATTTGAAATTATTAAAGAAGGATCGTTAATATATAGTGTTGAGCCATACAAAATTACTTTAGAGCCTCAAATTTTGAATGAATACACTGATTTTATATTAACATTTAGAAGAAATTAATACATTATACTATGACGAATATAAATATATTAAAAAATAAAATATCTCAAATTACTAAGTATTCAAAGATACTAAAAAGATATCAAAAGTTTTCTGAAAAAGAAATAGAAAAAGATGAGGATATTCGAGGTATGGTTGAAAGATATTTGTATTTATTATGTCAGTCAGTAATTGATTTAGCGGGAGCTTTTATTGCATATAATCATTTTAGACAACCAATTTCTCCTAGGGAGAGTTTTGATATTTTGTGTGAAGAGAAAATTATTACACATTCAATGCAAGAATCACTTAGAAATTTAGTTGGTTTTAGGAATATTTTAGCACATGAATATGCTGATATTAAGTATGATATTGTATATGATGTTTTAAAAAAGAGAATAATGGAAGTTAAAAAGTTTGCTGATAAAATTAATAAAAGAATATAAATATTTTATGAATTTAATTGATGATTTAAAATACAGAGGATTAATAAATCAATCGATTGACCTTGATTTGTTAAAAAAAAGATTGGATGCTAGTCCAATAACTTTTTATTGTGGGTTTGATCCAAGCGCTGATAGTTTGCAGCTAGGAAATTTATTAGTTATTATGACAGCTAAAAGACTTTCTAAATATGGGCATAAACCGATTATTTTAGTTGGAGGAATGACAGGTTTAATTGGTGATCCATCAGGTAGAGAGAGCGAAAGATCTTTACCAGAAGAGGCTTTAGTTTTTTTGAGAGTTGATAAGTTTAAAAATGAAATGTCTAGGTTTTTTGATTTTAAAAGTGAAGCCGAATTGGTAAATAATTATGATTGGTTTAAAGAATTTAAATTAATTGATTTTTTAAGAGGTATTGGTAAGAATTTTACAGTAAGTTATTTGTTAAATAAAGAATTTATTAAATCAAGATTAGAGAGTGAAGAAGGTATTTCATATACGGAATTTTCTTATGGATTAATTCAAGCTTATGATTTTTATCATTTGTTTAAAGAATACAATTGTGAGATGCAATTAGCTGGCTCAGATCAATGGGGAAATATTACGAGTGGGGCGACTTTGATTGAAAGAGAATCAGGTAATAAAATTTTTGGTTTAACCTTGCCGATATTGACAGACGAAAATGGGAAAAAACTATCCAAGAGCTTTAATAACACAGTGTTTTTAAACAGAGATGTTACAACACCTTTTAAGTTTTATCAATATTTTATTAATTTAACAGATAAAATTGCATATGATTGAATTAAAATGTTTACATTTTTAAGTCAAGAAGAAATTGAAGCCAAAATTAAAGAACAAAAATTAAAACCAGAAACAAGATTGTGTCAGAAATATCTAGCAAAATATTTAACTGATTTTGTTCATGGCATTGATGTAACTAATCGGGTCATGAAAATTTCTGAAATTTTATTTAATGGAAATATTGAAAGTTTAGAAAGAGATGAATTTGAAGAAGCTTTTTCAGATGTATTATCCTTTGAGATAGATAAAAAAGAAATTAGTGATATGTTATTAATTGATTTATTGGTTAAATCTGGTATTTGTTCATCTAAAAGACAAGCAAGAGAAGATATACAAAACAAAGCTATTAATATCAATGGTATTATTTATTCTGATATTGAAGAAACAATAACAGAAGATAAGATATTATTTGATAAATATATAGTTATACGTCGGGGGAAGAAAAATTATTGTCTAATAAAAATTCAATAATTATTCTTTACAATTTGTATTTAATCTGTTATAATACAATTTAATAAAGCAATATAACAAAATATAATGGCTAAAAAGACAAAATCAAAAGAAGTGTCTACTTCAGGTCTAGAAAACACTGTAAAAGAAATTAAGGATAGGTTTGGAGAGGGTTCAATTATGGTGTTGGGTGAGGCAAAGAAGGTTGATGTTGGTTCAATATCAACTGGATCACCATCTCTTGATATCGCCTTGGGTGTAGGGGGTATTCCGAGAGGACGAATTATCGAAATATATGGAGCTGAATCTTCGGGTAAAACAACATTATCATTGCATATTGTTGCTGAAACCCAGAAACAAGGAGGTACAGCTGCTTATATAGATGCTGAACACGCTTTAGATCCTGAATATGCCAAAAGGATAGGGGTGAAGATTAATAATTTATTAATTTCTCAACCTGATCATGGAGAACAAGCTTTAGAGATTATTGAGGCTTTGGTCCGCTCAAATTCAATTGATTTGATTGTAGTTGATTCTGTTGCAGCTTTAACGCCAATAGCAGAAATTGAAGGAGAAATGGGAGATCAACAAATTGGATTGCAAGCAAGATTAATGAGCAAGGCTTTAAGAAAATTAACAGCATTGGTGGCAAAGGTAAATACTACCATTATATTCATCAATCAGATTAGAATGAAAATTGGTATGATGGGTTATGGTAGTCCGACAACAACGCCAGGAGGAAAAGCATTGAAATTCTTTACATCAGTTAGGGTTGAATTGAAAAGAGTAGCTCAAATTAAAAAAGGCGATGATGTGGTTGGGAATAGAGTTGTGGCTAAAGTTGTTAAGAATAAAGTTGCTTCTCCATTCAAAACAGGTGAATTTAATGTTATGTTTAATGAAGGAATTGATTATTACAACGACTTAATTAACATTGCTTTTAAGAATGGGGTTGTTCAAAGATCGGGAACTACTTATAGCTTTGGCGATGTTAAACTAGGTGTAGGTACTAATAAAGCATCGGATTTTTTGAAAGAAAATCCTAAAATAGCCAAAGACATTTTAAAGAATGTTAAAGAAAAATTAATTTAATATATATATAAATTTTTGAAAATGAATAAGACAAAATATGACTTAACTTTAATTATTAAAGGTGATAAAAGCTCAGAAGAAGCTCAAAAAATTTTTGATGATGTTAAAGCTAAATTGGAAAAATTAAATTATGCGATTGAGAAAAGCATAAACCCAGCATTAAGAGAGCTATCTTATGCAATACAAAAGCAAACTCAAGGCTATTATGGCACTTTTGTTTTTGAAACTGATAATTATAATAGTAAAGACATTGAAGAAATGTTTAAATTTGATGAAAATGTTTTAAGATATTTAATAGTTTTAATAAACGAAAGAGTTGCAAAAGTTAGAAAAAGCTTAAGAAAGAGAGAAAACAAGGAAGAAACGCCAGAAGCTATGGAAGAAAAAGAGAAAGAAGTTGAAGGAGATGATATTGCAAAAGAAGAAATAGAAGAAGTAAAAGAAGAGACTGAAGAAAAGAAAGAAGCCGAGGAAAAGAAAAATGTTGATCTAGAACATTTAGATGAAAAATTAGATGAGCTATTAAACAATTAATATATTTAATAAAATATTAATTTAATATATATGAATTTAAATTTAGTAATGCTTATTGGTAGAATTACTCGAGATGCGGAATCTAAAGTAGTTCCTAGTGGGCAAACAGTAGTCAATTTTTCATTAGCTACTAATTCGGTTTGGTTTGATAAAAACCAACAAAAACAAGAGTCAACGGAATTTCATAACATTGTTTTTTGGGGTAAAAGAGCTGAAGCTGTAGCTCCTTATCTTAATAAGGGCAAATTAGTTATGATTGAAGGGGAATTAAGAACTAGTTCTTGAGTAGGGCAAGATAATCAGAAAAAGTATAGAACAGAAGTTTTTGTTAAAAATTTACAACTTGCACCTAGAGCATCAAACGTAGGTTCTTTTGAAGAGAGTAAAGGCAATGAAAATGTTAAAAAAGAAGAAATAGAAGAAGATTTGCCGGTTATTCAAGATGGGGATGACGTAAACCCATTTGAAGAAGATTTAGAAGGAGATGAAATTCCTTTTTAAAAACTTGCAATTGAGCTAAAAATGTGATATTATATGGTGAAATTAATTGATAAAAATATTTAAATTAGTCTGTAATATGAAAAAAGATATACATCCAAAATATTATCAAGCGACAGTAAAATGTGCTTGTGGTAATACCTTTGTTGTTGGTTCAACAAGCGAATCTTTAGATACTGAAGTTTGCTCTCAATGCCATCCTTTTTATACAGGTAAATCTAAAAAATTAGATATTGCTGGTAGAGTACATAAATTTGAGAAGAAAGTTTCTAAATCTAAAGAATTGAAATCAAAGGTTCCAGCTAAAAAAGCTAGAGCGAAGAAAGAAACTAAAAAAGTTCAAAAAATTGGAGTTAAATAACTTTGGAAAAAAACTACTATCTTTTTAATGGTAGTAGTTTTTTATTTAAAAAAATGTTAATATATTTTAAAATTAAAAAGTTTTTATGAGAGAAGATTTGCAAGAGAGGTTAAAAAACTTAAAACAAGAAAAATCAATGGTTGTCTCTAAAATGAGTGACCCAGAAGTTTTGAAAAACAAAGAAGAGTATGAAGGGTTGGTAAGAGAATTGAAAGATATTGATAAATGGTTGTTTTATTTAGAAGATTTAGAACGAGTTGAAAAACACATTGAAGAAGATAATTCAATGTTAGAAAATGAAATTGACGAAGAAATTATTAATGAGGCAAATGCAGATTTAAGCAAGAATATGGATAAAAAAGAGGCAATTTTAAAGCAAATAGATAAACTAATTGAAGAAGAGAGTGTATCGGAAGATGATAGGATTAATAATATTATTTTAGAAGTTAGAGCCGGTGCAGGTGGAGATGAAGCGTCTATATTTGCTTTTGATTTATATAGAATG
Source organism: Minisyncoccota bacterium (assembly GCA_028691405.1). Classification (GTDB taxonomy): domain Bacteria; phylum Patescibacteriota; class Minisyncoccia; order UBA6257; family JAKLIH01; genus JAKLIH01. The sequence continues at coordinate 3,012 of JAQUZI010000004.1, read as the reverse complement.
TATGCTAGGTATTGTGAAAAACAAGGTTGATCAATTGTGATCTTAGATTCAAATGAGACTACTTCGGGTGGGTATAAAGAAGTAGTAGCAGAAATAAAAGGAGAAGGATGTTATAGAGAATTAAAATATGAGGCAGGAGTCCATAGAGTTCAGAGAGTGCCAGTAACTGAAAAACAAGGAAGAATTCATACTTCAACAGCAACAATAGCGATATTGCCAAAAGTAACGGAAAAAGAGATTGAAATTAAAGACTCTGATTTAGATTTTGATTTCTTTAAATCTTCAGGGAAAGGAGGTCAAAATGTGCAAAAAGTTGAAACAGCGGTGAGAATAAAACATAAACCAACAGGGATTGTTGTTACTTGCCAAGTTGAGAGATCTCAATTGAAAAATCGTGAGATAGCTATGGGGGTTTTGAGATCAAAATTATGAGAGCAAGAAAAAGAAAAGCAGATTGGTAATATTGAAGATACGCGTAGAGCTCAGATTGGTTCGGCTAAAAGATGTGAGAAAATACGGACATATAATTTTCCCCAAGATAGAATTACTGACCATAGATTAGGCGAGAATTTTCATAGTATTGAGTCGGTCATGCAGGGGAACATTGAAAATATATTAGAAGCTATGAAAAAATTAGATGATCCAGATTTTGTTGTGCAAGAATAAAAGCTATTGATTTATTGGTGTTTATATGATATAATACACATATCAAAATCGGTAAAGTCCGTGTTTTTTATCTACGATACAAAACATAATAACCGTGGGCTTGTTTAATAAAAATATAGATAAAAAAATAAAATGGAAATTGATCAAAAAAAGATTCAAGATATGATGCAAAATGGTTTGCATTATGGTCACAAAAAGAACAAAACACATCCAAAAGCAGCTAAATTTGTTTTACCAACTAAAAACAATATTGAGGTAATGAACTTAGAGATAACTTATACAAATTTAATGAAGGCTATTGAGATGATTCAAAACACTATTAATAATAATGGTTTAGTTTTATTTGTTTCTACTTTGCCTTCAGCTAGAGATTGTATTAAAGATATTGCTAAATCTTTTAATCAACCTTATGTTGTTAATCGTTGAATTGGTGGTTTGTTAACTAATTACAAGACAATTAGTGAAAGAGTAAAGCATTATGTTGAAATGAAAAACAAATTTAATGATGGTGAATTTGAAAAATATACCAAAAGAGAACAAGTTAAAATAGAACATGAATTAGAAAAATTAGAAGAAAAATTTGGTGGATTAGTAAGTATGCATAAAAAACCAGAGTTAGTTTTTGTTATTGACCCTAGATATCATAAAACAGCAGTAATTGAAGCTAATTCAAGTCATATGGATGTAATCGCTATTTTAGATAATGATGATAATCCAACTAAAATTACATGCCCAATACCAGCAAATGATAGTTCGGTTTCTTCTATTAGCTATATTTTAGGTGAGATAAAATCAAATGTCAAAACTAAAAATTCTATTTAAATAATCTATTAAACTTTTTATTATGGAAGCAATGGATTTAATAAAACAATTAAGAAGTGAAACAGGAGTATCAGTCATGGACTGCAAAAGAGCTTTAGATAAAGCTGAAAATGATATTGAAAAAGCTAGAGTTATTTTAAAAGAAGAAGGGTTAGCTAAGGCTGATAAAAAAGCAGAGAGAGAAACTAAAGCTGGAGCTATAGCTATATATGTTAGTGATGATGGCAAAAAAGGATCTATTATTGAATTTAGATGTGAAACAGATTTTGTAGCTAAGAATGAAGAATTTATTAAATTAGCTGATGAAATTGCTAAGATAACTTGTAATACTAATCCAACAAATATTGATGATTTGTTGCAAAAAACAAATGAAAATGGGGAAACAGTAGACGGACTAATTAGAAATTTAGTAGCTAAAATTGGCGAGAAGATGGAAGTAGCTCGTTTTGAAATTATTAATACTGAAGGATATTTGAGTTCATATATTCATGCTGGTAATAGATTAGGTGTTTTGCTTGAAATGAAAGCTGATCAAGATATTTGATCAAACGATATTGCTAAAGAATTAATTGGTGATCTTTCAATGCAAGTAGCCGCTATGGCACCAATAGCTGTTGTACCAGAAGATTTATCAGAAGAAGATGTTAAAAATGTTAAAGAATATATTGAAGAAGAATTAACTAAAGAGAATAAACCAGAAGAGATTAAAGTTAAGATAAGAGAAGGAAGAATTCAAAAAAGATTTTCTGAAATTTGTTTAAGCTATCAACCTTTTATTAAAAACGATGCTTTAACTATTAGTAAATTATTAGAAGAAAAGGGGAAAGAATTGAATGCGAGTATTAATATTGTCGGGTTTATAAGATACCAAATTTAATATTATGTTTGATTATTGACTTTTATTAACTTTAACATTGGGAATTATTGGATTATTTGTTATTGTTAATAAAAACATAAATAAAGAAAAAGATATTGAAGAAATAGATGTTAAAAAAGATATTTTAAGAATTAAGAATGTTAATATTGAAGAAATAGAGAAGAAATTTGTTTTAACACTGGAAAAGATTTTGAAAAGATTAAGAGTATTGGTGTTAAGAACAGACAATGGATTAAGTAAATCTTTGAAAAAAATACGATCTCAAAAAAATGAAAAAGATATATTTTCAATCAGTAAGTTAACTAGTTATGAAGTCATATCTGATTCGGATAAAGAAACAACTAGAGTTTTAGAGATTAATTATCTGGAAAGTGTTAAAAGTAACCCAAATGTTGATAATTATTTGAAATTAGCAGAGCTATATATGAATTGTAAAGATTTTAATTCATGTCATGCATTATTGTATAAAGCATGAGAATTAGATAAAAGTAACGAGAGATTATTAAAGATGATGAAAGATTTAAGAGATATTGAAACAAAAAATACAATGTAACTTTTTTAAGTTACATTATGCCGAGATAGCTCAATTGGTAGAGCAACGGTTTTGTAAACCGTAGGTTGAAGGTTCGAGTCCTTTTCTCGGCTCA
>JAQUZI010000031.1 GCA_028691405.1 Minisyncoccota bacterium | reverse complement strand
CTTTTATCTTTAATATTAATAACTACTTCCCCTGTTTTTGTATCTCTTTCTTTCGGAAGAATTGTATTATTAAAATTATTAAATTTACAGAATTTTTCAACAAAAGCTTCTGCTTCTGAATCAGGTCCAACAACTAATGTATTTTCTTTATCAAAATCTAAAAACTCTTTACCTAAATCCATAAACATTGATTCATTGTATACTGGTATAGAGAATATATCATAAATCATAAGCCTATGCTCATGCGAGTCTAAGGTTATAAAAAAATCTAAATTCTTTTCAATAAATTTAGCCATAACTTTACTTGATATAACTTCCCCAGCTAAAAATTCTTTGTCTTGTCTTTTATATGGCAAATAACTCATAATTCCTATCACCTTATCACAAGATTCTCTTAATTTTTGACTTAATAGCAAGAAATTCAACAAATATTCATTAATATTTTGATCCTGAACCAAATCTATTAACAAAACCCCTATATCTGCTTTCCTAATATTAGGAATTCTTACTTTTAGTTCACCATCAAAAAACGTACGATATTCAACGTTTAAATATTCTCCATTTATTTTTTCACTTAGTCTTTTAGCCAAAACATCACCCACAACAATTATATCTTTCATAAAAATTAGTTTAAATTTTATTTAATATAATTTTAACATATTTTACCTTTTTTAACAATAAAAGTTTAATTTATATCTTTATTTAAAAATTTATTATGATTTTTCATATGCCAACCAGCATAAAACTTAGCATAACTAAATAGCATTGCTTTTGCTACATCTATTGGTTTTTCTTCAAAAACTTTTCTTCCGACAAATCCTAATTTCGCCAAATTGTTTCATTGTTTTAAAGATCAAGCCCAAGCATTTCTTTCTTGCTTGACTTGGTTCATGCAAAAATCCTCTCTTGCATTGTCTGAAAATCTATTTTTAAACAATCCTACTTCTTCATTTCCATCTTCACCAACATTGGCAAAATCTCATGCATGACCAATTTCATGTAAACACAAAAACAAGCACTCTTCATTAAAAATTGCCGGCACTTTTATAATCTTGTTTTTCTTATCACAATCTCAATTTTTTTTAACAAAAACAAGTTCATACCCAGTAGGTATAATACTATTTAAATTAAATTTTTCTTTTTTCTTGTTAATTAATAATATATTACCATCCAAAACATTTGTTTTAGCTGTTGTTCCATTTTCAAAAGAAGCTAGACAATCTTTTTGCATAGTCATTGTACAATGCTCTAGATTATCAACACTAGCTATAATTCTTCTATATTTACTTTCTTCTTCTCTTGGTATTTTTTTTAATACTTCTTTCATGATATATTATTTAAAAAACATCTTTTTCATTCATTTTCTTTTTTAAAAACTCTTCAGATAAAGATTTGTTATTTTTATTATAATATTTAGCATAAGAATACAAGCTGGCTTTTGCTGCATCTATAAAATCTTTATTTGTAAACTTTCCACTAATATACCCTTTATCTTTTAATTTTTTCATTGCTCTTAAAGCTCAAGCCCAAGCATCTCTTTCTGCTGTTGCTTCTTTTACTTTAGGGTATATTTCTGGTTTTTCAACATGGCCTCATGCATGACCAATTTCATGCAACAATCCAAACAAATCCAGTTCATCTATCACACTTGTACAAAAAACAGTTTTTGAAGTTGAGTTATATTTTTGTTCGTACGCGCTAAATTTAAATTTAACTCCTTCAGGCAATAAAGAAAGTATGTCCAAACTATGCCTTCCTTTCCTCAAAACAACTCTATTCCTAATAATATCATTAGTCACTTCTACCCTGTCTGGAAATTCAGCAAAAATAGCACTTTTAGAAGCCCTTTGCTCATTTTGACATTCCATCTCCTCTAAAATTTTATTATATTTTTCTCTTTCCCCTGAAGTTATTTCTCTCATATATTAAATATTTAAAATTTCTTCTACTAATTTTTTAACCTTCAATTGCATATTAATTGTGTCCATTATTTCAATCGCCAATATATTACCAAAAACAAATTTTGGAACTTCTTTTAAATACAAATAACTGCTAGGATTTTTGATATCATGTAAATCTCCTCATCCTTTTTTATACCCACTTAAATGGTTGCATTTAAACATTTTTTTCTGATCTTTGTATTTCAATACCTGAAAATAGTCTTTTGATTGTATTTCCTTGCCTCTTCAAAAATGAGCAACATCAATACAAAAACCACCAATTTTGGCCAACCCAGTTTCATTAAATTGAACATCAGGATGGGTTTCTAAAACAATATCTTGTAAATACGGCTCATAACGTTCAATATTTTCTAATGCATCATTATGAATATTAAAATATTTAGTTTTAAAATTCTTTTTTAAAAATTCTATATCCGCCTTAAGCGTATCCTGGCGAATATGAACCAGTGGTATTGATTTAATATCAGAATGCAATAATTTCTCAAACACATATTTATGATGCTTTCTAGGCAAAGCTGATAAAAACAAACAAACTTCATTAATTTTAAATTTTTTTAGCTCTTTTAACTTCCTCTCAAAAGTCATAACATCATAACCAGTTAAACTCACATAAACTTTTTTCATGTCTTAAAGTTTAAATTTTTTTAATTTTTTGTTGATATTTACAAAAATCACAATCTAAAGTATAATCCGGAATCTCATCACTATCCAAACATTTTTTAATATCAAATAATGTTTTTTCAACTCAACTATCATCACCTTCATAATCAAGCAAATCAACATCAAATTCTAATTTACCATCAAATGCTTTTAAATCTTTTCTCCCATTAGCATAAACAAAATACCCTGTATTAGAAACTTTAAATCCATTTTGGCGTAACAACCATTGATACACTTCCATTTGCCTTTTATATCCCTGTCTGTATTCAGCATCCAATGTTGGTTTATTTTCTGAACTTGTTGCTTTGTAATCAACAACAATCAACTCTCCTTCTTCGTTAATTCAAATATCATCAACGGCTCCAAAAACCAAAAAATTTGTTGGCTCATGCAAAAACTGAACTCCAACAAAATTCTCCCTTCATTCGTCCATTTTCCCATTTTTGAAAGGAACTGCTTTTACTCCATAAGTTGCCATCAAAGGATGAATTTTTTGATCAGCTCTATATACATCAAATTCTTTTTTTAACAAAGCGTCCACCGCACTATTTAAAGTAAACGGATACCCTGGTGGTTGAGAAATACCTAATTTCCTATCCAAATAAAAACATCTAGGACATTTTATAAAATTCTCTATCTTTGTTCTAGATAATTTAAATGGTTGTTTTAAATTTTTATCATATATTCTACTAAATCCCATAATATATTTTTATTAATTTTTTAATTTCATAAAACGATTCCAATAATCATATAGCTCTTTAGTCGCTACTAAATCTCTTGTATTATATTGAGCAATTTTCAAATATTCTTCTTCTTTAAATAATCTATTTACATCATCACCTTTAACCCCCTCTACTTTTGGACTTTTAATTCCTAATAATCGACATCACATATGTAAACCCCCTGTTTTACTTACCGCTCCATAATAGCCCAATTGATCATACAAATCAACATGCCTAATTCCATATTTTTGATTTTCAATATATCTATTTGGCATTAAATTTTCTGTCACTTCTATTTGTCATTTAGCTGAACGAGCAATAATATATGGAATATCAAAACCTCTGCCATTAAAAGTAATAATTTCATCGTAATTTTGAACACCCTGTCAAAAACTTTCTAGCATTTCCTGCTCTTTCATTGGTTTAAATTTAAAATTACCTTCTTGGCTCTCTAGTTCTTTAATACTTGGTGCTTGATAATATACTACCCCCTGATCTTTTTCATAATCCAACAAACCAATTGCCACAATTTCACCAGTTAAGGGCGACAATCCTAATTTATTTTTAATATCTTCTAACTTACTATCATATACTTCTTTATTGTCCTCAAATTCTTGTATTCTTTTAGTTAATTCATGTTTTGAAATCTCATCTATTTCATCATAATTTTCACCCACAGTTTCAATATCAATAATTAATTTAGCCATAATATTTTATTTAATTTTTTTATAAAATTCTTGAACCCTTTCATCAATAAAAACAAAATTCTTGTTTATTGGCTTTCTTAAAACCAACCCTTCTAGCGTTCTACATCGACTTAATGCCACATATGCTTGCCCAGAAGCAAAAGTCCCTTGGCCAAAATCAACTACAACTCTATCAAAGGTTTTTCCTTGGGCTTTATGTATTGTTACTGCTCAAGCTAATTTTAATGGATACTGAAAAAATGATCCAACTGTTTTTGCTTCAATCTTCTTTTCTTTTTTATTAAAAACATATTTTACTGCTTCTCATTTATATGGCAATATTTGTTTTACGCCCTTACCCGGAAATTCAACTAATATCTTTTGCTCCATATCATTATTAATAATTTCTTTAACTTTTCCAATATCGCCGTTAACATATTTGCTTTGAAAATCATTAATCAATAACATAACCTGAGCATCTTCTTTCAAACATAAATCAATTTTAGTTGGCAATCTATCAATTAAAAAGTCTCCTGTAACTGAACCCACAAAACACTCTTCCTTACCAATAATTAATTCTAGCCTTTCTTCGTTTATCCTGTCTGCTATATAATTTGTCGTTGTCAAATATACATAATTATTATCTAAATATTTACCTAAATCATTGTCAACATTTTGATTGATCATATTTATTAACTTATCATCAATTTCACCCACACGAATAGAATTTAACAATTCAACAAAGTTTTCCTCTTTTTGACGATAAACATTGTTTAATTCAATATATTTAAAATTAAAATTTTTAAAAGCCTTGCTATCAAAAAAGTATGGGCTCTCATATCTATCAGTAAACATATCTTCTTCGTTTCTAGTAACAACGGGTGGTAATTGATATAAGTCACCAATAAAAATCATTTGCACACCACCAAAAGATTCAAAAGGTTGCTTACCATTTATTCTTAAAAATACATCTATACAATCTATTAAATCAGCTCTTGCCATTGATATTTCATCAATTAATATAATATCAATTCTTTTATACATTACTCTTTTCTGTGCATTTTTTACTTCTTTTATTTCTGAGGGAACAATACCTGGTTTAAAACCAAAAAAAGAATGAATTGTTTGTCCTTTAATATTTAAAGATGCTACCCCTGTCGGAGCTAAAACTACACAGTTTTTTTTAGTATGTAATCTAAAATAATCTACCATTGTTGATTTTCCTGTTCCGGCTCTACCGCTAACAAAAATATTTTCATTAGTATT
>JAQUZI010000003.1 GCA_028691405.1 Minisyncoccota bacterium | reverse complement strand
TATCAATAACTAAGAAACAAGTAAATCTCTTTGATAATACAAGTAGAATGCCTAAGAAATCATTTGCAAATATTACACTGCAAACTAACAGTAAGAAACACCCAAGTATTGATATATTATTAGAATTCTGAGAGTAAAGCATTAAAACAACTAATTAAATTTAGTTGTTTTTTTGATTATTGATTTATATAAACCTTGACTTTCGATGTTTTTTAGTGTAAAATAACAATACATTAATAAACATTAAGTTTTTCCTATGAATAATACTGACAAAAACGAATTAATTCCAAGACCTCCAATTGTTGTAGTAACAGGCCATATAGATCATGGAAAAACAACATTGCTTTCATACATCAGACAAAACAAGTCTATTTTAACTGAGAGTGGTAATATTACTCAACATATTTCTGCTTATGAAATAGAAATGGATGTGGAAGACAAAAAAAGAAAAATTACATTTTTAGATACTCCAGGCCATGAGGCCTTTTCTTCACTTAGATCACGTGGGGCCAAAATAGCCGATATTGCTATTTTAATTATTGCAGGAGATGAAGGAGTTAAACCACAAACAAAAGAAGCACTGGCTCATATTAAAGCAAATAATATTCCTTTTATTGTTGCAATAAATAAAATTGATAAACCAAACGCAAACACTGAAAAAGTAAAAAGCGAGTTATCTCAGAATGATATATACATTGAAGGAAGAGGAGGAGATATTCCTTGTATTGAAATATCTGCAAAAGACGGCACTAATATTGATTCTTTATTAGAAATGGTTGTGCTATTATATGATATAAATGAAGAAAAAGCTGATACAAATGCTTTTGCTAGTGGTTTTGTATTAGAGTCTCACATAGATCCTAAATGCGGATATACAGCCACCTTGGTTATAAAAGACGGTACACTTAAATTAGGTGATAATATTTTTTCATCCACAGCTGATGGTAAAATTAAAATTTTAAAAGATTTTTCTGGTAATAATATAGAAGAACTAAGTTTTTCATCTCCAGCAATTGTGGTTGGGTTTAATGACTTGCCAGAACCAGGAAGTAAATTTATATCTGGGAACAATATACCAGAAGAATTAATACAAAAAACTAAAGAAAATGAAGCAATTGAATTGTGTAAAAATCATATTATAGGAGAAAATCAAGAAAATATTATTAATATTATTATTAAATCTGATTGTATTGGTTCGTGTGAAGCTTTGGTTTATAGTTTATCTGGTTTAGCCAAAGGTCTAAATGTAAGTTTTAAAATAATTGATAACAATATTGGTAATATTAATGAAAAAGATGTTAAATTAGCAGAATTAACTAATTCAATTATTATTAATTTTAGAGTAAAACTTGAAAACGATATTTCTAATTTTATTGATTCAAAAAATATTAATATTTATTATGGTGATACAATTTACGAAATTATTGAACAGTTAGAAAATGAAATATTAATTAAAGAGCAAAAAAAGCCTCAACTTGTTGGACAAATAAAAATATTAGCAACCTTTAATGATAGTAAAGGCCATAAAGTTATTGGCGGAGAAATATTTGAAGGCAAGGTTAATCTTGGTGATACTTTTGTAATTGAAAGAGAAGAACAAGAGTGTGGCAATGGTAAGATTGTTGGTATTCAATGTCAGAAACAAAAAGTTAATTCACTCGGCAGTATTAATGAATGCGGGCTAATGGTTGATAGTAAAAATGAAATATTAGTAAATGATATATTAAAATTTTATACTCATGGATCATAAAGAGAAAAAAAATTTATCAAGAGGAGAAGAAATTGGAAAATTAATAGCTAAGTACATTGAGGAAAAAGATTTTTGCGATCGTTCCGTTATTATTACTGTGACAGATGTTGAATTAAATGATCGCATGGATATAGCTAAAATATATATATCTATTTTCCCAAAAGATAACGAGTTGTTTATTTTTCAAGATATTGAAAAAGATGTTTATTATATGCAAAATTTTTTAAACAAAAATTTAAGATGCAGAATGTCTCCAAAAATAAAATTATTATTAGTACAAGATAAGAAGCTTGAATATTAATTAAAATTTGATATACTTTATCTGTTGGTCACTTGGCGAAGTAGCTAACGCGGCGGTCTGCAAAACCGTTATTCGTGGGTGCAAGTCCCACAGTGACCTCACTTAAACAGAGAGTTTTATACTTTCTGTTTTTTTAAAACAAAAAACTTGATTTTTTATTTAAAAAACATTATAATATATGTATTAAATAACCAAATTAATAAATTATCATGAACGATCCAAATAGCCAAAACAATCAAGATTTAAATAATCAACCAAATAGCCAGGTGGATCCTAATTTTTTGCCAAAGGATTCTAATGTATATATTCGAACAATGAAAACAGATTTAAATAATCTAAAAGAAAAGGGCGGAGAGAATTTACCATATATTGAAAAGCCAGCTAATGTAAATGATTTTAGTAACACATTGCAAAATGGCCAAAATAATACTCCCGCTGAACCACAACCATTTACACCACAAACACCTGAATCTATCCCTAATACAGAGAAGAAAGATGATAATATTTTTGATAGTCAAGATTTTAATGCTCCTAAACCAGAGCAAGTTCCCCAAATGCCAAGTGTAAAACAACCAGAAAATACTGAACAAAATGCTTTTGGCAATCAACAATTTGGTGTTCCTGATAATGGCCCTTCTTTTAATCAGCCTATCCCTCAAATAGATAGTAAAAAAGATGATAATATTTTTGGTAATCAAGATTTTAATGCTCCTAAACCAGAGCAAGCTCCTCAAATGCCAGAAATGCCAAGTGTAAAACAACCAGAAAATATTGAACAAAATACTTTTGATAATCAAAAGTTTGGAGTTCCTAACAATGAAAATATTGGTTCAGTTAATAATATTAAAGATAAAATTAAAGAATTAAATACTGACCCTAACACAAAACCAATTGACTCAACGCCGGGAAATTGAAATGAAGATGCAAACAATCAAGATCTAAACAATCTAATTACACCAGAAGAATTTAATCCAATGTCAAATATAAATATTAACGAACCTGAAGCAAAGAAAAAAAGTAAATTAACATTAATTGTTGGTTTGTTAGTAGTGGTAGTAGCTATTGTTCTTTTATTTATGTTCGTAATTAGACCAAAGATGATATCCCCAAATGTTTCAATTAAAACAACTGAAGGAGAAGGCATGTTGCTAAATCCACCAGTAAGCACTCCACCAACAACAAAAGCATCTCCTTTTATTGCTTTAAAAAATGGATTTCAATTAAATAATTTGAATATTGATATATCAAAATCTCCAGAAATAGTAGAACAAATAAAAAAAGAAGCTAGCAATTTATTACCACCTGGTACTTTTAAAGTTATTGTTCCGAAGATTAAAGATCAATATTTAAGCGCAACTGATGTATCAATTGCCTTTATGAATAATGCTCCTTTATCTTTTATTAATAATTTAGAAAATAAATATATTCTTTATGGATTTTATGGAGAGATACACCCATCTTTAGGTATGGTTTTTCAGGTGAAAAATGATTCTATAGAGCAAATAAAAGCTGAATTTAGAAGCTGAGAAACTAATAAAGATATTATTAAAGACACTTTGAATATTTGGCTGTTTTCACCTAAAACTCCTATCGCAAAATCATTCAAAGATGGCGAATATTTAGGAGCTAATATTAGATACTTTGATTACCCAGAAGAAGAAGCGGCATTATCATATGCTTTTTATCAAAACAATGTAATTATATCAACTTCAGTTGAATCAATTAGCGCGGCAATTAATTATTTACAGAACGGAGATACGCCTATTATACGTTAATTATGGAAAAACAGCTATTTAATAGCTGTTTTTTATTGTTGTAATTTGATGGAATATTTGATAGTATATATTGACAATTAATAAATATTGAAATTAAAAAAATGAAAAATATATTTAAAAGTATTTTGATAATTGCATTAATTTTGATTGCCGCGTCTTTGATGTTTGGTAATTCCCAAAATTTAAATATATCAAAAACTAGAGATTTATCCGTTACAGAATTAGTTGAATTGATTAATAACGGCGAAATACAAAAAATGGAAATAAAAGAAGATAGTGTTGTTAGTTATGACCAAGAAGATAATAAAATTATAACTAAAATAAATGAAAAAGAATCCATTTTTGAAATATTAAAATATTACGATATTGATCCAGTAGAATTAAAATCAACAGAAGTAGTATTTAAAAAAGATGTTGACTGAATGACAATTCTTTGATTTGTTTTAATTGCAGCTGTACCTATATATTTATTATTTACAATGTTTAATATCTTTGGTAAGCGCAATAAACAAGGGCCAACCCAAATGTTTGGGTTTAACCAATCCAATGTTCGTCAATTTATGCCAGCTAAAGGCAAGATGACTTTTAAAGATGTTGCTGGCCTAAAAGAAGAAAAGGAAGAGCTAATGGAAATTGTTGACTTTCTAAAAAACCCAAAAAAATTTACTAGCTTAGGCGCTAAAATTCCTAAGGGCGTTTTATTGATGGGTAGTCCTGGTACAGGCAAAACATGTTTGGCTAGATCAGTAGCAGGAGAAAGCAATGTTCCTTTTTTCCATATATCTGGATCTGAATTTGTTGAAATGTTTGTAGGGGTTGGTGCTTCACGTGTTCGCTCAGCTTTTGCTATAGCTAAAAAAGCTGCTCCAGCAATATTGTTTGTTGATGAAATTGATGCTATTGGTAGAGAAAGAGGATCTGGTATTGGAGGAGGACAAGACGAAAGAGAGCAAACATTAAATCAAATTTTAGTAGAAATGGATGGGTTTGACAACAAAACTAATGTAATTGTAATGGCGGCAACTAATAGACCAGATGTGCTTGATAGCGCTTTACTAAGGCCAGGTAGATTTGATAGAAGAGTTACACTTCACTTACCAGATATATCAGAAAGAGAAGACATCTTAAAACTACACTTAAAAAACAAAGTTGTAAATAAAGATGTTGATACTAGAAAAATAGCAGAAAGAACTCCAGGTTTTTCTGGTGCAGATATAGAAAATCTGGCTAATGAGGCTGCTTTAGTTGCAGCTAAGAATGATAAAAAAGAAGTAGAGGAGGAAGATTTGCTTAAATCAATTGAAAAAGTAATTTTGGGACCTGAAAGAAGAAGTCACGTAATCAAACCAAAAGAAAAAGAAATTACAGCCTATCATGAAGGCGGACATGCATTGGTGGCAGTTAATTTAAAACACACAGATCCAGTGCATAAAATATCTATTATTTCAAGAGGCCATGCAGCAGGGTATACAATACAATTGCCAAATGAAGATCGTAATTTCCACACTCGATCAGAAATATTAGACGAGTTGGCTGTTTTAATGGGTGGCTATAGCGCTGAACAATTAATTTTTAATGAAATATCCACTGGTTCAGCCAATGATTTAAAAGTTGCAACCGATAAAGCAAGATCTTTTATTATGAAATACGGTATGAGTGATCTGGGGCCAATATCTTTAGCTGAAGATCAATCAATATTCTTAGGCAAATCATTAACTTCAAAACACGATTATTCCGAAGAATTATTAGCTAAAGTAGACAAAGAAATGAGCAAATTAATCAATGACGCTCATCAAAAAGCAAAAGATCTATTAACTTCAAACAAAAAAGTGTTAGAAAAAATAGCTAAAGCTTTGTTAGAAAAAGAGACTTTAGAAAAAGATGAATTTTATGCTCTACTTGAAGAAAAATAAATTTTATGGTAAGATAGGTATACTTTTGTTAGTATACCTATCTTAATTATGGATGTATAGCTCAGCTGGTTAGAGCACGGCTCTTATAAAGCCGGGGTCGATGGTTCGAGTCCATCTACATCCACTTTTTTATTTTATAATATTTATTTAAGATTGAAAAAATATAAAAATATGATATAATATTGTTATGGACGATTAGCTCAGCTGGTTAGAGCGCTACATTGACATTGTAGAGGTCAGAGGTTCGAGTCCTCTATCGTCCACACAAGGTATTAATATTATTTTATGAAAATAGTTTTTAAAGACACTGGAAAAATTCGTTTCGACAAATGATTGGCATATAGCTTTCCCGAAAAGAGTAGGGAATTTTTCAATGACAATATTAAATCTGGAAAAATATTATTAAATGATGAAATAGTAAAGCCGAGTATAAAATTAGCTATAGATGATAAAATTACAATTCCGGATGAATTATGAGAAGAGAAAAAAATTGAATTATTACCAAATAAAAAAATAAAATTAAATATCGTTTTTGAAAATGATGATTTTATTGTTATTAACAAACCAGCTGGGATACTAGTTCACCCTGTAACAGAAAAAGACCATGATACTTTAGTAAATGGCTTAATTTATACATATCCTGAAATAGATAAAGTAGGAGAAGATCCATTAAGGCCAGGAGTTGTTCATAGAATAGATAAGGATACTTCTGGGTTAGTTTTAATTACAAAAAACGAAAAGGCATTTAAAGATTTTAAAAATAAATTTAAAAAAAGACAAATAAATAAATTTTATTTAGCTTTGGTTTTTGGTAAATTAAATGCCAAAAAAGGAATAATTAATACTTCAATTACAAGATCTAAATCTAAGTTTAATCGTAGAAAAATATCTAAGGCAGACGAAGGAAAGGAAGCTATAACTGAATATGAAGTAATAAAAGAATACCAGGAAACATCATTATTAAGGGTATCAATAAAAACAGGGAGAACGCATCAGATTAGAGTTCATTTTGCTTCATTATCTAATTTTATAATAGGTGATAAAGAGTATGGTTCTAAAAAAATAAATAATAAATATGGCACAAAAAGACAATTTTTACATGCTTGTGAGCTAGGTTTCACCTATAAAAGAGAAAAATACCGTTTTGAAATCGATTTACCAGTTGATTTAAAAAAGACATTAAAAACCATGCTATAGGTTGACTAATCGAGGTTTTTTTGATAATATCAATCTATAACATTTTAATTTAAAATAAATCAAATAAAATGACAAAAAGTATTTTTGCGATAAATGAAGACATTAAAAAGACTTCAAAGACAGTTTTAGATAATATTCAAGTAGGCAATACTGTGAGAATTGTATTGAAATTAAAAGAATCTGACCCAACTAAAAAGAGCAAAGGGGCTAGAACTCAAACAATTCAAGGCTTAGTTTTAGCTAGAAAGCACAATAAAGAGCTAGGTGCTGCTATTACAATAAGAAGTATTGTTAGCTCAGTTGGTGTTGAATGAATTCTTCCTTTATATACTAGTGATATTATTAAAGTTGATATTCTAAAAGCTTCAAAAGTTAGACGCTCTAAATTATATTATATTAGAAAGAAATCCATTAAAGAAACTAAAGCAAAATTAAGAAAAGAAACTAAACAAGTAATGGAAGAGGCTAAAGAAGCAAAAGAAGAAATCGAAGAAACTGCTAAAGAGGAAGGTTTAGAGAAAAAAGAAGTAGCAAGCAAAGAAGAAGTTGAAACAAAAGAAGAGAAAAAAGAAGTAGAAGAAGTAAAATAAATATATAAAAAGCCCAAGAAATTGGGTTTTTTTATTATTTAATTTTTAGATATTGAAATTTAAAGTAAAAAATGTTAAAATGATTAAACAGTTGAGCCGAAGTGGCGGAATTGGCAGACGCGCTACCTTGAGGTGGTAGTGGTAGCAATACCTTGTGGGTTCAAGTCCCACCTTCGGTACGTTAATTTTAAAAAATAAATTTTTATTATGAAACTAAAAAGCGTATGAGCATTGTTAACTTTAATTTTATTTGTTGTTGGTAGTTATGGCCTATACTTAATTATTGGTATGCCAATAGATCAAACTGATAATTTAAATACTAATACTGAAATAGATATATCTGATTTGGGTATTAGTGAAGACGAAGCTTTGATTTTTTATTCTTCAAGCTGTCCTCATTGTAAAACAGTGACAGAATATTTAAATCAAAATGCTGATAATATTAAAATTCCAGTAAGAAGTTTAAAAATTGATGACTCTAAAACCGATGGCGATAATATCAAGTTAGCTTTGGCTAAAGTTAAAGAATGTGAAGTTGGTGAGAACTGAGGTATTCCATTAATGTATCATGATGGCGGTTGTTTAATGGGAGATCAACCAATTATCGAATATCTTTCTCAATTAAAATAAATGACCTTTACAGGTCATTTTTTATTTGTTTTAAGTACAGTTTATGATGATAGCTAACTGCGAATCTATGTGATTCATTTTGAATTGAAATCAACATATTTTTTAAATCATCGGATAAGTCTTTAAGGTTAAAATATTCAACTTTTTTGTTTTTATAGATTAATAGTTGTTTTTTTCCTTTAGCTAATGAGCCTATTTTTACATTTTTAAAATACTTGTTTTTTGAAAAAATTTCTATTGCGGCATTAAGTTGAGCAATTCCACCATCAATAATTATCAGATCTGGCTGAATTCAATGAATATTATTTACTCTTCGTTCAAAAACCTCTTTGAGCATTAAAATATCGTTGGGAGACAATTCTGTATATTTAATTTTAAATTTTTTATATTCTTCTTTAACAGGATATCCGTTTGAAAAGAAAACAAGTGAGGCAGTGGCAAATTTACCAGAAATGTTAGAAACATCATACATTTCTACATTTTTTATTTTTTTCTTAGAATTAAATAATTTTGTTAATTCGTTTATGGCACTTGTGTAATCTCTTGATTTTATTTGAAGAGTTGATTGATGTTTAAATAAATCATTCAGTGCCATTATTTGTTTTTTTATATTACCGGCTTGTTCAAAATTTTGTTTTTTTATTTCTTTCTCAATGTTTGATGTTAAATCTTTTATTATTTTTTTGTTATTAAAAGTTAAAACATTAATTAAATTTTTAATATTTTGTTGGTAGTTTTTAATATCTTCTTTGGAGTAAATTGCGTCTTTGGCACAGCAATAGCCTGGACATAGTCCTATTTGACTATTTAAACATGCTTTTTTGTGCTGTTTAGTACAAGTGCAATAAGGAAATATTTGTCGTAATAATTTTAGTAAAATTTTTAGATGAGTTCCTGAAGTGAACGGACCAATAATTGTATTATTGTTATCCTTTTCATTATGAGTAATTAATACTTTTGGAAAAAGTTCATTAGTGATTTTAACAAAAAAATAGTTTTTGTTATCTTTAAGAATAGTATTTACTTTTGGTTGATGTTTTTTTATCAGCTTTGATTCAAGGAGTAATGCTTCTGTCTCATTATTTACAATGGTTCATTTAATATCTTTTGAATACTGATCTATAATTTGATTTTTTTGTATTTTATCATTTAAATATGATTTTAATCTTTGCTTAAGATTATTAGCTTTACCAATATATATGTTTTCCTTCTTATTGAAGAAAATATATACGCCAGGAAGTTGAGGGCTATTTTTAATTTTATTTGTTATTGTCTTGTTCATGACGTTGTTCTAAATTTAAAAGTTGAAACAATGATCTGCCAGTCATATCGGATGGTGGCGCTATATTAAAAATATCTAAAACAGTTGGGCTAATATCGGCTAATATACCTGCTGCGCTTTTTTCTCTTTTATTTATATCATTTTGAGTTATAGGGGATATATATTTTAATTCATTGGAAACAATATGAACCGGCACAAAACTATCATTATGATCGTATTCTTTTTCGCCTGTAATAGGATTTTTCATACGTTCAATATTTCCATGATCTGATGTAATAATAAATGTATATCCTTTTTTAAGACCGTAATTAATTAATTTTTCTAATTCGTTGTTTATGATTGAAATTGCCACTTTAGCAACTTCCATATCGCCAGTATGACCAGCCATATCGGCATTAGGATAATTAATTAAAATAAAATCATAAATACTTTCATCCATCATTTGTTGAGCACGTTCAGTTATGTTTTTTGCTTCTAAGTATGGGTTTTCTTTAAAATTCAAAGAAGGATTAGAAGGTAAGATAAACCAGTATTCACCAGGAAATGGTTTTTTATTTAATCCATTGAAATAATAGGTAACATGCAATGATTTAATAGATTCACTTAAATGAGCTTGGCGTTTATTGTTTTGAGATAAAACCATGGAAAGGCAGTTGTCTATTTTTTGATTAGGAAAGGCAACTTGAATACCAAGATCTTTGCCTAAATCAACGAAACTGGTGATTTTTAAATTAGGCATAGACTGATCAGATAATAATTTCTTGGATAAATGTTCTAAAGGGAAAGCGTTTGGCTTTAAATTAAAGAAAATAATACTATCATTTTCCTGTATTGGTTTAAATGATTCGTCAGCGGCAATAGGTTCAATAAATTCATCACTAATGTTCTTTGATTTTAATTCATTTAATTCCGCATCAAGATCTTTTGTTTGATTTTTTGATCTCAAAAACTTAAAAAAATTATCTAAATACATTTCACTGTGTTCATTTAAAGCATAAAAGCGTCCTGTAACTGAACCAATATTAATACCGCCCAGTCTAGTTGTTTCTTGTTTTAAATTAGATATTAGGTCAATTATTTCGTTTCTAGCACCTTCTTTGCCATCAGCAATAAGATGAATACAAATATTATTGAATCCATTGCTACGGGCTAAGTATATTAATGAAATTAGATGACTTAAAGAAGATATTGACTCGCTTGAACTTAACAATCCTATTAAATGTAATGTGCTATTATTATTTTTAGCATGATTAATTGCTTGAATTAATGTTTCGTTTTTTAAAAATTCATTATTAGCAATACTTTTGTCTATTCTTGTTTTGGCTTGATATATAACTTTGCCTGAACCAAGAATTAAATGACCTACTTCGCTAGATCCTTGCTCTAAATACTTTAATCCACTGGCAATTCCTGATGTTTGTAAGGCATAATATGGATAATTTTGTTTAAGATAATCTAAAAAAGGAGCTTTGTATAGAAAAACTGGGTTAGTATGATCATTGCGACCAATACCTCAGCCATCAATAATAATAAGGCATACCTTTTTGCTATTCATATTCAATAATTTAATTTATTTACTTTAAATTATATCACAAAGATTGATTTAATACAAAATATCTGTTAAAATGTATTTATAAAATAAGAAAGAATTATGGATTTAAGTATTGTTATACCGGCTTATAATGCTGAAAAGTTTATTGATAATACAATAAACCAGTTGATAAGTTCTTTCCCAGAAAGCGAAATTATTGTTATTAATGATGGTAGTCAAGACAAAACATTAGACAAAATAAACAACTATACAAATATTAAAGTTATTAATCACACGGAAAATTTAGGTAAGGGAAGATCTTTGCAAGATGGTTTTAAAACAGCAAGTAAAAATTTTATTGTTTTTACTGATGCTGATTTACCATATGGAATAGATAACATAAAAAAAATATATGATAAATTAGAAAATAATACTTGCGATATAGTTGTTGGCTATCGAACTAAATTTAAAGAAAGTCTTTTTAGGCATTTAACCCATATTGGTATTAATATGATAATTCAATTTTTGTTTTGATTCAATATTTATGACACACAATGTGGTTTAAAAGGTTTTAAAAAAGACTTTATTGATAGAATACAATCAAAATTAATTTCTAAAAATTTTACAATCGATATCGAGCTTTTATATTTAGCAAAAGTATTAAAACAGAATGTTTGCAAATTAGAAGTTGATATTAATTATGATAAAGGATCAAGTACAATAAAAATTAAAGATATAATTATAATGTTAATCGAAATATTAAAAATTAGATTTAATAAAAATTATTTTAAAAAATAATATGTTGAAAAAAATATTTAAATCTCCAATCTTCATTAGTGTTTGTGTTTTATTAATAATTTATCTTTTTTTATTTGACCAAATTCCTTGAAATTTAATTTTTAAAAATACGATGGTATCTGGTGGAGATACTGGTTCTCATAATTATATTGCTTATAAAATTAAAGATATTTTCCCAACAATAAAAACTTGGACACATGATTGATATGGTGGTTTTCCTTTTTTGTATTTTTATCCACCACTAATGTTTGTAATTTCAACTATAATTAGTTTTTTTGTAAAAATAAATGTTGCATTTAAAATAACAACATTGTTAGGAACTTTGATGTTGCCAATTTGTGTTTATCTAGGTTTAAAGTTTATGGGGTATAAAAAGTTTATACCGGAAATAGGTGCGATGGGTTCTATTATGTTTTTATTTTTAGAGAAATTCAGTATTTATGGTGCCAACTTACCTAGTACTTTGGCGGGTGAATTTTCGTATTCATTTTCTTTTGCCTTGTTTTTCTTGTTTATTGGCCTGTTTTCAAAGGGGATAGAAGAAAACAAGCATTTAATACCTAATGTTATTATTCTAGGCGTCATGGCTTTAGCTCACCCATTTCCGGTCATTAGTGCAACCATTTATGCATCTATTCTTATATTTATTAGTAAAAATTGAAGGGAAAGACTCAAATATTCGTTTAAAGCATTTGGTTTAGCTTTTTGCTTGTCAGCGTTTTGATCTATACCGTTTTTGTATTACAAAGCATATACAAGTATGATGAATTGATATAAGACGGTAGAGTTGGAAGAAATGTTTCCTCAATTTTTAATGTTTTTCTGAGTATCAGCTTTAATTGGTATATTCTTTTCAATTAAAAACAAAAATTGAAAAATTATTAATTTGTTAATTATTGGTTTAACTAACCTTGGCTTATTTTTAGTTATAAACAATTCTCCAATTTATAATACTAGATTTTTACCTTTCTTTATAATGAGTTATATTCTAATTGGATCTATCGGGGTTGGATATTTAATACATGAAATTTCTGGCAATTCAAAATGACTAAATGTTGGTGTTGTAGCAGCAGTAATTATTTGAAACTTATCATTAATTAATCCAACATTCTTTTTGGGAGAAAATACAACTGTAAAATCAAGAGTTAAATATATTCCTTATTGAATGGAATGAAACTATAAAGGCTTTGAAGAAAAAGATGTTTATGTTCAAAATGCTATGCCTTTGTTTGATTATTTAAAGAAGCTACCATATGGTAAAGTTATGTGAGAATATAGGCCAGAATATGATGCTTATGGTACGCCAAGATTTTTAGAGAATATTCCAATACATACAGGCAAGCCAACTTTTGAAGGATTACTAATAGAGTCTTCTGTTTTTGGTCCATTTCATTTTATTAATCAAACTGAGACAACTCAAAGCCCAACATCAGCTATAGCTGGTTTTAAATACCCTCCTTTTAATTTTGAAAAAGGGGTAGAACATTTAAAATTGTCTAATGCTAAATATTTTGTAGCGTATACACCGACAATTAAAGCTTTAGCTCATGAGAATATGATGTGATTATCTGATGTTGGTGATTTTTCTGTGTACGAAATTCCTGATAGCGAAATAATTGATGTTTATAATAATTTTAATCTTGTTAAAAAAGAAAAAGAGTGAATTAAAAGTTCAATTGATTGGTATAAAAATGGTAATTTAAAACAACCAATTGTATTTTATACATCAACTGATCAAAAAAATATTTTAGATAGTACAGATAAAAATGAATTAATAAATAATATACAAGTTAAAGAAATAACCGATACAAAAATATCTTTTGAAACTAGTGATATTAACAAATTGCATATTATAAAAGTATCATATTTTCCTACTTGAAAGGTAAAAGGAGGAGAAGGGCCTTTCTTGGTTTCACCTTCTTTTATCGGTGTTATTCCAAAAGAAAAAGACGTAACAATCTATTTTGGTCATGGCTTGGTAGGTAGTATAGCTTATATACTTACTTATTTAACATTAATTTTAATAGTCATTAAGCTAATTAAACCTAAATGATTTAAATTTATTTAGTTTGCAATGTTTAATTTTTTGTGGTATAATATATTAAATAATTAACTTATCATTATGGATGAAAAAATTCAAAACAATACGGATCAAAAACAAGAGGATTTTTATGGAAAAAAAATTCAAGCAGCTAAAGATATTGATTCAGTAAAAAATTTACTTAAAGAAAAAGTCTCTCAGCAAGAAAAAAGCGGGGTAGAGAATAAAGACACAGTTAATACTATTTCGGTAATAGAAAAAGTTGAAAATTGTTTAAATGAAATTCAACGCGTTTTTGACGAAAAAGATGAAGCTAAAAAACAAGAGTATTTAGCTGATTTAAATAAAAAAAGAAAAGATCCTTTTGAAGGTCTTGAGACTATTGAAGATAAGAAGGTTAGAAATAAACTTGTTGGATTGTTATTAGGCAAAGATACTGTAAAAGATTATTTTTCAACTGTTTTTAATTTTAAAAGTATACCTTTGATTATGGAAACATGAGAAGATATGAGTAAGGGAACTACTGATCCAGAAATTAAAAAAAATACAGATGAATTTGTAAAAACATATACTGAAGGTGTAAAAAATGCTAAAAATGAAGAGTCTCTTATAGATGAGCTAATAAAACAATCTGTAAAATCTAAAGAGGTTTTTGATAACCGAGTTAATTTGTCTAAACTTTTCGATAGTGAAGCTGGCTTAAAAGATAGTTTGAAAAAAGAAATAAAAACCAATATATTAGATAAAAAAAATTTGGAATATATTGAAAATGAAGAGGGCAAAGAAGAGGAAGAAGAAGACTTCCTTGAGAAAAAATATGCTTTAATTACTAAATTCTACAATGATTATTTAGATAAAGATGATAATCTTTATATGAAAAAAAACGAAGCTTATGATTTGTGAAATGAATGCAATGAGTTTTTACAAGTTGATAATAATATCAATGAATGTCCCACCTTGCTTAAGATGACTGACTTTCTAAAATTACAATCTGAAAAGACTATTGAAAAACCTCAAGAAATTAAAGATGATGAGTCTTTGCCAAACCTTAATGTTGATAGCTGAACTGAATCTCCTGTCAATACCGCTGATAATAAAAAAAGTGTAGAGAAAAAAGAAAAAACAGGATTTTGACCTGATTTAAAATCAATGCTGGTTTTAGGCGGAGCTAACTTTGCTTTTGTAACTTTATCTCATTTTATTTTTTCGCCTATATCAGTTGCTATTTGGTTATCAAAACAAAGGTTAGACAAAAATGGAAAGCTTGATTTAAGTGACTGGAGAAAAGCTACAGAAAAAATATCTATAGCAAAAGAATCTGAAGATAAAGGAAGCAAAGGAGGTAAAAAATAACTCTAGTTTATATTTTTACCACAATTAATGCAAAAATCAGAGGCTGGATTAACGTCCAGCTTTTTGGTTTCAATTGATTTATTACATTTTTCGCATATGCCAAAAGTTTTAGTTTTCTTTAAAGCTTGGTTAATTTCTTTGAGTCTATTTTCCAATAAAGATTCAGTTGATAATTTATTTAAGTATTCACTGACTTCTAGGGCATTATCTTCATCTGATAGTTTCGATGATGGCATAAAAGAATCAAAATCGTTTGGATCGCTTGATTTTGGTATACCAAAGCTAGCTAATTCTTTTAAAATTTTTTCTTTTTCAGTTTTTAGCTCTTGTTTATAGCTTTTTATTTGTTCTGGGGTTAACATAGTTAAAAAATTAATAATTAATACCTACATTGTTTCAAATTTATTGTTTTTTGTCAATCTATGTTGACTATTGTAGAAAAAATGATATAATAAATAATATATGCGGGTGTCGTATAGTGGCTATTATATCTCCTTGCCATGGAGAAGACGGCAGTTCGATTCTGCTCACCCGCTCATTGTTAAAAATGACCTAAATAGGTTGTTTTTTAGTTAAAAATTATTTTAATAATTATTTCTTTTCTATCTCTTAGAATTTTAACTTTGATTGAATCGCCTATACAAACATCTTTTAAGAATTCATCGATTGGATGTTTAGCATCAACGCGATAATTATCAAGTGATAAAATTATATCTCCTTCTTGAATGCCATATTGTTTGGCTAGACTATTTTCTAAAATGCTTGGTTGAGTTGATCCGTAGATTATAAAAGCGCCATAGTTGGTAGGTAAATTGTATTTAGATTTTATACTGTCATCAACTAAAATATATCTAACGCCTAAAGACACGTGTTTTACAGCGCCAAATAATTTTAAATCTTTAACAATCTTTTTGACAGGATTAATAGGAATTGCAAGCCCAATATTTTCAACACCACTAACAGCAAGGGTAGTAATACCGATAACTTCACCTTTAGCATTGATTAATGGACCACCTGAGTTTCCTGGATTAATAGCTGCATCAGTTTGAATTAACCCCTTGTATTCTAAAACACCTTTATAGTTGCTATCTGTTTTGACATACCTTGAAAGACCAGAAATTATACCTTTTGATACAGTATTATCAAACTCATCTAAAACATTGCCGATGGATACAACTGTTTCGCCTAGCATAATGTTAGTGGCATCACCAAGTTTTATTATTGGCAATGGTTTTTTGTCTGTTTTTTGCAATTTAAGAATGGCAATATCATTAATATCATTATAATGGAATAGGGAACAATCGTAAAAATTGTTGTTTCAAAGCATTTTATATGTTAGTTTACGATTAGATATTGGGTGATAATTTGTAGCAACTAATCCTGATTTATCAACAATGAAACCAGAAGAATTTCCTATTTTTTCAAAATATTCATTTTTTATCTTAATAATTGGATTATCTGAATCTGGTTGATCTACTGGCTTTAAAGCAAAGATGCCAACAACTGACGGTAAACTTTGTTTTATAATTTGGGTAATTTTTTTATCTGAATTTGAAGTAAAAAACATAATATTTTGATTATTCTTTTTATTATTTAAAATATATCATAATCAGAAAATAAAAACAATAGATATAAATACTTTTGACTTTTAAACAAAAATTTGCTAAAATACAGGAAATATATAAATATGTTTAATTTAATTAAAAAATTTATAGCTTTGCTATTAATTAACTGATTGGGAGTATATGTCTGTCAAAGAATATTCCCGGAAATAATAGTAACTAATGATTTAACAAAGATGTTAGTATTTTTAGTTGTATTGTCTTTGTTGATGATTATTGTAAAGCCAATCCTTGATATCATATTAAAGCCTTTTGTTGTATTAACTTTGGGGATATTAAATATCGTAATTAATATGGGATTAGTGATGCTGGCTAATAATTATACCGAAGCGATTATAATTAATAATAATTTTACTTTGTTTAAAGTTACTTTTATTATCGGTCTTATAGGTTTTTTGGTTAATTTAGTGATAGGGTTAAATTCAAATTAAAAAATAAAATTTAAATATGCTACATAAAATAATTTCAATTGCTCAAGTAATAACATCTTTTGCTTTAATTATCTTAATTATGATCCAACAAAAAGGGGGTGGATTATCTGGATTTTTAGGTGGAGGATCAGGTGGTAATTATATGAAGAAAAGAGGTATGGAAAAAACTTTACACGTAATTACTATTTTATTCATGTTTTTGTTTATACTTTCTTCTATTTTAATATTTATTGTAAAATAAGCTAAGTTTAGTATGAATATTTTTAGAAAGATTAGTCGCTTGTGAGGTAAATTTTCTTTAAAAGAGAGGGTTTTATCTTTTGCATTTTTGATTTTAACTGTTTTTAGTTTGATTAAATTAGGCCAGTCTATTTTAAATAAAGTAACTGTTTTAAAACCAGCTACAGGGGGGACATTAAATTATGGTGTATGAGAAACACCAAAAACAATTAATCCGGTTGCAAGTCAAAATAATGATGTCGAACAGGAGTTAATTAATATGATATATAGCGGTTTAATTGAAGAAGATGGTAAAGGTGGTTTTGTTAATAATTTAGCTGAGGAAATTATTATTAATCCACAAAGAACTTCTTATGAAGTATATATTAAAGATGATATCTATTTTCATGATGAACATAAATTAACAGCCGATGATATTGTTTTCACTGTTTCTTTGATTAAAGATATTGATTATAAAAGCCCATTGTTTAGTTTGTTTAAAGATGTTGAAGTAGAGAAATTAGGGGAATTAATGGTTAAATTTACCATACCGGTTGAGCAATCAAATTTCTATAACTACTTGGATTTTAAAATAATGCCTAAACATTTATGAGAGAATATCGCAACTGATTCTTTTAGAACTCATGACTTAAATATGAAGCCAGTTGGTACAGGGCCGTATGTAGTTTATAAGGTTCAAAAAAACAAAGATGGCAGACTTGTAAGTTTAAGTTTAAAACGCAATAAAGATTATTTTAAAAATGCTTTTATTGATAGAATAAATGTTCATATTTTTAATAGCATTGAAGATGCTTTTGTATCTTTTGTTAAGGGAAATATTGATATGATAAAAGAATTAACACCTTACCAAAAAGATTTATTAAAAAACAAAAATAGAATTTCAATTAATTATACCAAATTACCAAGATATTATGCTATATTTCTAAATCAAAAGAACTCTTTGTTATCAACACCAGAAATTAATAAAGCTTTGGATTTAGCTATTGATAAACAAAAAATTATTGATGAAGTATTCTTTGGAAATGCTGAATTAATTAATATGCCTATTTCTAGTGATTTTATTGGTTACAACCAAGAATTAAATAAAAATCATTTTGATTTAGAAAAAGCTAAAGAGATATTAAAAGATTTAGGGTTTGAAGATAGTGATGATGATGGTATACTAGAAAAAAAGAAAGGGGATAAAATAACTAAATTAGAATTTTCACTTCTTTTACCTTCAAATAATGAATTGATTCATTTGGCTGATTTATTGAAAGCTGATTGGGGTAAATTGGGAGCAATAATTCATTTGCAAATAGTACCATTACATGAATTGCATAAAGACTATTTAAAAACTAGAAATTATGATGCATTGATTTTTGGAGAAACTTATACTATAAATCCTGATTTATATTATTTCTGACATTCAAGCCAAACAGATAATTTAGGCTTAAATCTTTCTGTTTATAAAAATAAAACACTAGATTCTATTTTAGAAATAAATCATACAACAAATGACAAAGAGCAGATAGAAAAGAATATAACAGAAATTCAAGACTTATTATACAAGGATAGACCAGCTATTTTCTTAAATAATCCTTATTATATTAATGGTTATTACAAGAAAATTAATATTGAAAATAATCAAATTTATAATTCATTTTCTTCATCATTTACAAATATAGATGAATGATATATTAATCAAAGAAGATCACTAAAATAAAGGATATACAGAAAATGTATATCGATCTCTTGAAATGCAAGAGACAATGTTTTTAATTTAAACTAATAATTTAATTGCCGAGGTGGTGAAATTGGTAAACACGCAGTGTTCAGAACGCTGTGCTTTCAGCTTGCGAGTTCAACTCTCGCCCTCGGCACAAATGTTAAAAAATATTAAAAAAATATTATGGATGACAAAAAAGAAACTAGTTTGAAAAAACCAGTAAGAAAGATTGTGCCAAGACGCTATGATAATCGTAAACAATCTAATAAATCACCAATATCAATAAACAAAGCAAAAGATAAAATCAATATTGATAATAATCCAGTAAAAATTATGTTTTTGGGTGGATTAGGTGAGTTTGGTCGTAATATGTTTGTAGCACAATACAAAGATGAGTGCCTTATTTTTGATATGGGCTTGCGTTTCCCAGAAGAGAATATGCCGGGTGTAGATTTTATTATTCCGAGTATTGAGTATTTTGCTAATAATAAAAATCTCAAGATATTAGGTGTATTTATTTCTCATGCTCATTTAGATCATATTGGAGCTGTACCTTATTTAATGTCAAAATTAAATTATCCACCAATATATACTGGATTACTAACAAAAGAAATAATACTAAAGCGCCAAAGCGAATTTCCAAATATGAAAAAACTTGATATTAGAGTTATAGATGCGGAGAAAAACAACCATATTGAGTTTAAAAACTTTTTGATTAGTGTATTTCATGTTAATCACACTGTTCCTGATTCAGTTGGGTTTTTAATTCAAACAAAACAAGGGAATGTTATGTTTACTGGTGATTATAAGATTGACTTTAATCCCGTTATGGATAAACCAGCTGATTTAACTAGAATTGTAAAATTAGCATCAATGGGTGTTGATTTATTAATATCAGATAGCACCGGTATTGAGAAGGAAGGGCATTCTATATCAGAACAAGAAATTTTTCAAAATTTGGAGGTAATTTTTATGAGATCTAAAGGTAGGATTATTTTAGCTACTTTTGCGTCTTTGATTAGCAGATTGCAACAGGCAATAATGCTAGCTGAAAAATTTAACCGTAAGGTTATAATTAATGGGTATTCGATGAAAACCAATTTGGCGATTGCTAATAAATTAAAATATATAAAAGTTAGTTCTAAAACAATTATAGATGCTAAAGAAATAAATAAATACAAGCCAGAAGAGTTGTTAATTTTAACTACTGGAGCTCAGGGTGAAGATAATGCCGGGTTAATGAGGATTATTAATAAAGAGAATGTTAATATTCGTATACAATCTGGAGACACTGTTGTGTTTTCTTCCTCAGTTATCCCTGGAAATGAAATGGCGGTACAATGTCTAAAAGATAGCTTAACAAAGCAGGGGGCAAATATTTATCATTATAAGATGTTAGATATTCATGCTTCTGGCCATGCACAAAAAGAAGACATGAAATTAATGTTAAATTTGGTTAGACCAAAACACGTTATGCCTTTTCATGGTTTTTACTACATGCAAAAACTTTTTAATGATTTAGCTCAAGATGTATTGGGCTTGCGAAAGGAAGATTGTATTTTAGCTAGTAATGGCCAAGTAGTAGAGTTGGTAAAAAACAAGATATTACTTACATCTAAGTTCATACCGGCTAACTATGTGATGGTAGATGGACTAGGAGTAGGAGATGTTGGAGAAATCGTATTAAGAGATCGTCAGGCTTTATCTAAAGATGGTATGTTTATTATTAATATTATTATTGATAGGAAAAGCAAAGATGTTAAAGTCTTAGAAATAATTTCACGTGGATTTGTGTTTATGAAAGACTCTAACATGTTAATTAAAGAAACTAAAGAAAAAGTAAATAAGATTATACTAAAAACAATTAAAAAGACTGTTAACGATAATGTCAATGAGTCATATATTCGTAATATTTTGCGTGATGAAATAGGGCTGTTCTTATTCCAAAAAACAGAAAGAAGGCCAATGATTATTCCAATTGTTTTGGAGATATAGCAAAAACCAACCATTTTTATGGTTGGTTTTTCTTTGTCTCCCCGGGAGGAATCGAACCCCCATCAATAGCTTAGAAGGCTACTGCTCTATCCGTTGAGCTACGGGGAGGATATACTTATATTATCATATTTAATATTTGAAATCAAGAACTTTATCTGCTATAATATATCTATATAAAAGTATTTCATTAAAAATAAATTATGAAAAAATTGTGAATATTTTTAATAATATTTGTGGTATTTATTGCTTCTATTTTTATAATAGTATCAATAAAAAGCAATAGAGTAGAAGGGAGAATTATTGATATTGATGATGAAAATCGTGTTATTACTGTTCGTAATAGTAGTCAGGATATTGTATTAGATATAAATAATCAAACTCGCTTACTAGACAATAAAAGCCATCCAGCCTTATTTAGTGATTTTAACCTTGGTTTTGATGTTATTGCTAAAATGAAGAGCAAAAACGAAGAATTGGTTGTTGATTGAATTAGAATTGAAAAATCACCTAAAATTATTATTTTAAAGCCAGAAAGCAACGCTTCTGTTAAAAATATGGTTAAAGTTGAAGGCGTGGCTCAAGTTTTTGAAAACAAGCTACAGTTAGAAGTAAGAAATAAAGAAAATAAGGAGGTTGTCTATTCTAAGACCGTAAAAACACATCCAATTGGTATAGGAATGTATGGTCCTTTTGAAGAAATAATTGATTTGAGTAAATATGATAATTTAAACGAAATTGAACTTTACGCTTTTCAATATTCAAGTAAAAATAAAGAAATAATTGATCGAGTGTCTATAAATTTAAATGTTGTTAAATAATTGTTAAATTTTATTAATGAAGTTAAAACGTTTTGGAGAAAATTTATTTGTTGTTTTTGCTTTGTTATTAATAATAACTTTTTCTGTTTTTTTATTTAACCAAGTTAAAGAAATTGATATTTTTAAACTAAGTAATGGGGGAGATAAAACATATGATATTGATAACCAAAACGTTTTGGTTTTAGGTATAGCTGGTTTTGAAAGTAATGGACCTTTATTAACTGACGTAATGATGGTTGTAAACATTAATGTTAAGGCAAAAACAGTTAAAGTTATTTCTGTTCCTAGGGATTTATTAGTAAAAATCAAAAATACAGAAAATTTTACTAAATTAAATAATTTATTAACACTTGATAATCCTAAATTAAAGATAGAGAAAACAGAATTAATTAGAGACAAGGTGGAGCAAATTACAAATTTAAAAATTAATCATATAGCTGTTGTTGATTTAGATGGTTTCAGGTATTTTGTTGATGCAATTGGTGGAATTAATATTTATTTAGGGGAGTCGTTATATGATCCATTATTGGCAAATCCAGATAATCCAGACGAAAGATTTAGCTTAGAGTCAGGTTGAAACTTTTTAGATGGTAAAAAGGCAGCTAAATTTGTTAGATCTCGCTATGCTGCAACCGGTGATTTTTCTAGAATTGATCATCAGCATGATTTGTTAATAGCGATATTTCAAAAGCTAAAAAAATTAAATGCTTTTACAAACCCAATGATGCTGTATAAGATTTATACAAGTTGAAGTGGTTATTTGTATACAGATATTGATATTAATGATGGCTGGAAGTTATTACCTTTAGTTAAGGATTTGGATAGTAAAAATATTAAGTTTATGACTATTAGCTATTCTCCACCTGATCAGTTACTAACATCAACTTCTTCTGATCTTTACGGATATTTCTTAATGCCAAAGATTGGATTAGAAAACTATACTGATATTCATAACTATATATATAAATTTATTAATTAATGTAAAAATGCAAAATACTAAAAAAATAGTAGTAGGATTAAATAACCCTGAAAAGAAATACGATGCAACGCCTCATAATATTGGTAAGGTTTTCTTAGAATGATTAATTGAAAAACTAGAAAACGATCAGAAGATTGAAAAAGGATTAAAGTGGAAAAACAACAAAAAAGTATTGGCTAAAACATTAGAAATAAAAATTGGACATAAAGATATTGTGTTTGTCTTGCCATCAACTTTTATGAATAATTCTGGTAATTGTGTATCTAAAATTTTAAATTATTATGATATTGATACTAAAGGCCTAATGATAGTTCATGATGAGTCTGATATGCTGTTAGGTAAGGCTAAATTGGGCTTCAGCCATTCAGCGGCTGGACATAGAGGAGTTGACTCTGTAATACAAAGTTTAAATACTCAATCATTTTGAAGGTTTAGAATTGGGATTAGGCCAGCTGATATCACTCAATCAAAATATCAATTTAAAGCTGGAGATTATGTTGTTAAAAAAATGAGTAAAGAAAATCAAAAAATACTAGAAGATAATTTTGAAAAATTCTATTTAGATATGATGAGATGAATAATTAATAGTTAGACAAGGGGTTTTAAAGCTCCTTGTCTTGATTTTTTGGCATCTGTATGGTAAAATACAAATAGTACTAAACAAATTATTTTCGGAGGTTATTATGCGAATAATTTCTTTTATGTCAAAAGTACCCGGGAAGGCATTTATAAATGGCCGGGAAATGAACTTGGATGAATTATTTATCCTACTACAGGATCCCTCGGTTGACACTCGAGGAAAGAAGGATATTAAATCCTTCCTGTTAACAAATGGATTTAACCCTAACCCTAGTCTGTCCTGTGGCAGCATTGTTGTGAACGGAGGAATGGTCTCTTTTCTGAACGGCGGATTGACTTTCACAAAAAAACTAACTGAGATCCCTTCCGGAAGAATTGTTTACCATCCAAATGGATGGTGCAAACATATACTTCAAGATGACGAAATTGCTCTTATTAAAAGAGCAAAAAAGAGATTAGAATTATTAAAATAAAAAAACGAGCTGGTGCACCGTGCACCGGCTCGTCTTTCTTTAATGTCGGGGTGCCCAGAATCGAACTGGGACCACATGCTCCCAAAGCATATATACTACCACTATACGACACCCCGTGTGTATTAGTAATTTAATATTAACAAATTTTATATTAAAAATCAATAGTAAATACAAATATTCTGTTTGTAAATTAGCTTTTTTTGTGTTAAAATGTGTTTAATATATCTTAATTTAAGTAAATATGAAGCAACTAATTTCAGAAGGAAAAGAGCTAAGAATTGTTAATGTTCCTAAGCCAAGTATAGATAAAAATCAAATTTTAGTTAAAAACTATTATTCTGTTATATCGACAGGGACAGAAATATCAAATATAAATTTCATGAAAGATCCTTTGTATAAGAAGTTATTGAATTATCCTGAAAAAGTTCAAAAGGCATTGAGAATGATAAAAAACAAAGGGTTAATGGAAGTTTTTAAGTTAGGAATGAATTTTTTAAATATCCCTAGAGAGTGAGGATATAGTTCTTGTGGTGAAGTGGTTGATATTGGTAGCAATATCAAAGACATCCATATTGGTGATATTGTTGCTTGTGGTGGCGCTGGTAAAGCAAATCATGCAGAATACATATCAGTGCCAAGAAATTTAGTTGTTAAAGTTCCTGGTGATGTTGATTTTAAAGATGCTAGTATCACAACAATAGGATCTATTGCCATGCAAGGTGTTAGACAATGTAATCCTCAAATAGGGGAAACTATTGTTGTTGTTGGTCTAGGCCTAATTGGTCAAATTACGGCTTTAATTTTAAAAGCAAATGGGATTAATGTTATTGGATTAGAAACAAATAAAGAGAGGATCGAATTGGCTAAAACAAATATTCAATATGTTATTAATCCAATTACACAGAATGTTTTAAATGAAATAAAATCAATTAATGGAGATTTGGTTGATGGGGTGATTATTACTGCTTCAAGTAAAGATAATAAAATATTAAATCAATCAATAGAAATAACAAGGAAAAGAGGTAGAATTATTGTTTTAGGCAATATTGTATGTAATATTAGCCGATCTTTATGATATGAAAAAGAAATAGATTTTAAAATATCTTATTCTTATGGACCGGGAAGAGGGGATGCTAATTATGAAGAAAATGGGGTTGATTATCCTTTGGAATTTGTTCGTTTTACTGAAAACAGAAATATGAAATCATTTTTAGACTTATTGGCTAATAAAAGTATTAATTTGGATAATATTATTAACAAAGAGGTTGATTTTGAGAATTGCATTTCTGTTTACTCGGAGTTAGATAGAAGGCCAGAATGATTAGGTGTGGCGATTAAATATGGTGAGGATTCTGAGAATGCAAATACTATTATAAATCCAGAATATATTAAAACTGATGTAAAAGATAAACTTAATGTTGGTATTGTTGGTTTAGGAAATTTTTTTATGTCTACTATTTTGCCAGCTATAAACAAAAATTCTTCTAAATACAATATATTGGGTTTAGCAAACAAAAGTAATACAAAATTAATATATTTTAGTAAAAAATTAAATGCTAAAATAATTACAACTGATTATTTAGAATTATTTAAAAATCCTGATATTGATTTAATTATGGCTATTACTCGTCATAATTTGCATTTTGATTTGGTTAAAAATGCGCTAGAATATAATAAAAATTTGTTTATTGAGAAGCCATTATGTGTTAGCCAAGAAGAATTAAATAAAATTAAAGAATTGATAAAAGGTAAAGATAAATTGCCTTTAATTAATATTGGTTTTAATCGTAGATTTTCGCCTTTAGTTGAAAAGTTAAAAGAAATAATTAAAGACAATACAAAACCGGTTATAATTAATTATGTTGTAAATAGTGAGAATTTTGGAAAAGATATATGAATTAATACTGAAGAGGGTGGAGGTCAAATAGTAGGAGAAGGTTGTGCTATGATCGATTTAGGCTTATATTTAATTAATGATAAGGTTAAAGATATACAATTTATTAAAACTGGCGGTAATAATTATTTAGAAACAGGTAATTTTGTATGTACAATTAAATTTAATAATGGGTCTATTTTTAATTTAGTATATACAACACTAGGAAATAAAAATTGACCAAAAGAGAATATTGATATATTTTACAATAATACAAATTATAAAATTATTGATTTTAAAG
This sequence comes from Minisyncoccota bacterium, assembly GCA_028691405.1. Lineage (GTDB taxonomy): Bacteria > Patescibacteriota > Minisyncoccia > UBA6257 > JAKLIH01 > JAKLIH01. Next base: position 154 of record JAQUZI010000003.1, on the reverse strand, counting down.
AATTAAAGTCTAATGAATATAATATTAAATTAAAAAAACAAGACAAAGGCCATTTTAATGAAATTAAATATTTATATAATTCAATTAAAGAGGGCATGCCTTTAATTCCTTTAAATGATATAATTCAAGTAATGGAAATTGTATTTGAGATTAA
>JAQUZI010000030.1 GCA_028691405.1 Minisyncoccota bacterium | reverse complement strand
TCAGCTTCTTTTATTAGCTGTTTGCCTAATCCTTGGTGTTGAGCACTAGGGTTTTTCTTTGCTATTTTTATTTGTTTTCCATAGGTGTGAACTTCACGGATAATAGCTGAATTTTCTAATGCTTTAATTACTGGTTTTGTTTCTGAAGGGATACGAAGTCTAAGTAAGCTATATATTTTTTCACGATTTTTATCCTCAAAGCTTAAAAAGATTTCTTTACCGTCACTAGCATTGTAATCAATTCTAAACATTTTTAATTTTGTGTCTTTTTTTCATTCATCTTTTATTTCTCTAAATCTAATTTCTCATACTTTTTTATTTTCTTCTCTTAATTCTCTTTCAATAATTTCTCTTAAATTAGATATTCTTACACCGCCAACAACACTTTGAGCGGGAATATCTCTTATTAATCTTTGAACTCTTACATATGTTGGTAGGATTACAAGAATGTTTTTTAATAATTTTGCTAAAGTTTTGTAATTATATGGTTTGTATAGGTTTTGTTTATATATTTCATATAAATCAGCTTCTTTCATGACCATACAGGGATATATTTTTAACATATCTGGTTGGAAGTTTTGATCTGAAAAAAGTTGTTTAAACATTTGAAGATCTTTTTTTGTATTTGAGCCATAAAGATTTGGCATCATATGATAACATACTTTAAAACCAGCATCTTTTAATAGCTTAGTGGCTTCAATTGTTGTTTCAACTGGATGACCACGTCTGTTTTGTTTTAAAATATCGTTATAGATACTTTGAACACCAATTTCAACTCGGGTAACACCTAGTTTCCTAAGATGTTGTATTTCTTTGTTGTTAATGAAATCTGGTCTTGTTTCAATCGTTAAACCAATAATTCTGTTTTTTGCTTTTTCATTTAATTTTTGAGCTTGTTCTAATGTTGTTGATTTTTTTTCATTGCAAGTATCAAATATTTTTTTAATGAAATTTGTTTGATAGTTTTTGCTGAAAAAAGAGAATGTTCCACCAATTATTATTATTTCTAATTTATCAGTTGGATGGCCATTAAGATTTAATACTTTAATTCTTTCTTTTACTTGGGGTTCAGGTTGGTATTTATGACGAATAGCTCTTAATATGGCTGGTTCATTATCTAAATAACTTTTAGGGACTGATTTTTGAGTTGGGCAGTAAAGACAATTGCCTGGACAAGGATAGGGCTTGCTTGATAGGGTGATAACAGATACGCCAGAAAGGGATCTAGCGTTTTTACTTATTAAAAGTTTCTTTAAACTATCATTGGGTTTAATAGTTTGATTTTTTACTAAAGTTTGATAGAATGATAGTAATTCACTATTATATATTACATTGAGATTATATTTTTTACACAATTTGTGTTTAAATATCTCAATAGCATTCTTGTCTTTTGGTTTGAATTTAATTAATTCAGTTATAACAGTTTTAGGATCCATTATGAAAAAAACTTATGCAGATTATTTATTAAAATATAGTAAAGAATTTTATGAAAAAGTAGCGGTTTCTTTTTCAAAAACTAGGATTGGTTTTTGAAGTGATCTTAATTTTTTGATAGATTATATTGGTTCTGGAGATAAAGTATTAGATTTAGGTTGTGGAAATGGAAGATTATTTGATGTTTTGAAAGACAAAAAGGTTGAATATATTGGTGTTGATAATAGTTATAAATTATTATTAGAAGCAAGGAAATTACATGCTGAAAATCAATATCGGTTTATTGAGGCAGATGCTTTAAATCTACCATTTAAAGATAATGAATTTGATAAGATTGTTTCTATCGCTGTTTTACAACATATACCATCATATAATTATCGCATTTTGTTTTTAAAAGAATGCTTGAGAACACTTAAAAAAGGTGGTAAACTAATATTAACAGTATGATTAGTTAAAAATACATCTAAACATTATAGTTTTAAACAACATGCTATCAATAATATTAAATCATTTTTAAAAATATCAGAAATGGATGTAAATGATTTAACTATTCCTTTTTGTGTTGGAGATGCTAATTTAGGAACTAGATATTTACATATATTTTCATTAAAAGAAATAGCTAATTTGTTTAAAAAAGCAGGCTTTAATATATGTGATAAAGGCTATACTGTTGATAAAAAAGGAATTAAAAGGAATATATATATTATTGCCTCTAAAGGCTAATTTAACATATTTTTTAAAAAAATCAAAATAAATAAATACTATGGATTTAATTTTAAATTTTACAATCATTTTCTTTTCTTTAGTTTTGCATGAAGTTTCACATGGGCATGCAGCTAAGATGTTGGGAGATGATACCGCTGAAAAATATGGAAGGTTGAGTTTGAATCCTTTAAAACATATAGACATGATCGGAACAATATTAGTACCGGTAATTATGATTTTATTAGCAAAAGCAACTAATTCAAGACCAATCATATTTGGTTGAGCTAAACCAGTTCCAGTTAATCCATATAATTTAAAAAATCCAAAAAAAGATATGGCAATTATTGCTTTGTTCGGGCCATTATCTAATTTAATGTTAGCTTGTTTAGTGGCAATAATTATTCGTTTAAATGGTTTTATTGGAATGCCTTCAAATGTTATTAGTGTATTAATAATGGTTGTTTATTTAAATATCTTATGGGTGATATTTAATTTATTACCAATTCCACCATTGGATGGTTCTAAAATATTATTCTATTTTTTAAACAATCCAAATGTAGAAACAGCATTAAATAGATTTGGAATGTTGTTTTTAATGTTGGTTATATTCTATGGATTTGGGCCAATTCAATTTGTAGTTAGCTTGATTACACGGGTTTTAATTGGGGCTTAGCTGTATTGTTATTTTATTGAAATTTTGGTAAGATATTTTTAGTAAAAAAGTAAATATATATATGATGGCAAAAAAGAAAAATACAAAAAAAGAGAAAGAACAATTAGATTTACATTTAACTAATCCTTTTAGAGACTTGAAAAGTGAAGTTAAAAGAGGGATAGCTTCAATTTTTATGTTTTGTTTGTTTTTGATATTTAGTTTAAGTGTTTTTTCTCAAGCAGGAATAGGTGGTAAGTTTATTTTTAAAGTATTTTATAGTTTGTTTGGTATTGGATATTATTTAATACCATTTTGTTTTTTGCTTATGGCAGTTCGTTTTTTGTATTCTCGTCGTGAGAAAAATCCTAATTATATTTTTACGATTAGTGGATTAATAATGTCAATTTTTGGTTTTTTGGGTATGGTTGATCTTATTAATCCAATGACCGGTGGATATTTAGGTAAATTATTTGGAGCAGTTGAAAGAGTGTTTGGTATTTATGCTGGCTTTGCTATTTTATTAGGCTTGTTTATTTCGGGTGTTATTGTTGCGACTGAAGCTCAATTTAATTTAAATATTTTATCTTCTATTTTAGGTTTGTTTAGAAGAAGAAATAAAGATGAAGAAGAATATGAAGAGGAGGAAGAAGAAGTGATTGATTTAAGAGAAGATAAAAAAGAAGAAAAAGTTGAAAGGATTCCTAGGAATAATAAGATTAATATATTAAATGGAGATGAAGAAAAAATCAAGGAGGTTGAATTATTGAATAAGCAAAAAATAGAAAACTATAAATTACCACCATTAGATTTATTAGAGAATCAAACGGGAAAACCAACAGTTGGTAATGTTAGAGCAAATGCTAATATTGTTCAAAGGACTTTAGAGAATTTCAATGTTAATGTTGAGATGTGTGATGTTTGTATTGGTCCAACAGTTACACAATATACATTAAAACCAGCAGAAGGAACTAAATTATCTAAAATTACTGGGTTGCATAATGACTTAGCTTTAGCTTTGGCTGCTCATCCAATTAGAATTGAAGCACCAATACCAGGTAAGTCATTAGTTGGAATTGAAGTACCAAATAAAGCAGTAGCAACAGTAAGGTTACGTAATTTATTATCAACCGAGGTTTTTCAAAAATCAGATAAAGATTTATTGTTTCCAGTTGGGCGTAATGTCGCGAATGAACCTATTTATGGTGATTTAGCTAAAATGCCTCATTTGTTAATTGCTGGTGCTACCGGTACAGGTAAATCAGTTGGGTTACATTCTTTTATTTTATCATTACTATATCGTAATGCACCTGATCAATTGAAATTTATTATGATTGATCCAAAGAGAGTTGAATTATCTCATTATGAGGGAATACCACATTTAATTACACCAGTTATTACAGATAATAAAAAAGCATTACCAGCTTTAAGATGAGCTATTTCTACAATGGAAGCAAGATTGGAAGAATTGCAAGCTAAAAAAGTTTTTGATATTAGAGGGTATAATAAAATAATGAAAAAATCAGGGAAGGATATAATGCCATACATTGTTATTGTAGTTGATGAATTAGCTGATTTAATGATGAGTTATGGGCGTGATTTAGAAGCAGCAATTGTTAGAATTGCTCAATTAGCTCGTGCTGTTGGTATTCATTTGGTTATATCCACTCAAAGGCCTTCAGTTGAGGTTATAACCGGTCTAATTAAGGCTAATATTACATCTCGTGTATCTTTTCAGGTTGCATCTCAAATTGATTCTAGGACGGTTTTAGACACAAGTGGGGCTGAAAAATTATTAGGAAATGGTGATTTGATGTATATTACTCCTGATAATGGTAAGCCAAGGAGATTACAAGGTTCTTTTGTTTCTGATAGTGAAATTAAAGCAGTTGTTGATTTTATTAAAAATCAAGATGTGGCTGTAATTGAAGCAATTAATTTTGAAGTTAAACATGGGGTTGGTTCTGAAAATGGTGAAGTTAATTCTTCAGGTGGAGGGATGATTGATTTTGATCAATACTCTTCTGAAGAAGATGAAAAATATGAAGAAGCGGTTGAAGTTGTAAAACAATATCAAAAAGCATCAACATCTATGTTACAAAGAAGATTAGGTTTAGGTTATGGCCGAGCAGCTAAGATTATAGATATGATGGAAGAAAGAGGAATTGTTGGTCCAGCTAATGGATCTAAACCAAGAGAAGTATTTATACAAGAAGAAAACCCGATGGAAGTCGAGGAAGATGATAATGAAATAAATTAAAATTACGAATATGGCAGATAAAGAAAATCGAAAAAATGTTTTTAGTTTTGGTGATTTTCTTCGTGAAAAACGAGAAGAGAAGGGTTTGAGTTTGGAAAAATTAGAAGAAATGACTAAGATTAAAAAAACAATATTAGATAATTTAGAAAATGAAAGATTTGAAAAATTACCTCCTAAAATATATATTAGAGGTATTATTTCTAAATATTGTGAGTGTGTTGATTTAGATACAAAAGAAGTAGTTGGTACTTTTGATAAATATTTTTATGAAAATAGATCAGATAAGTTTAATGTTGGCAAAGTAACAACAATTGAAAATGCAACAGAGAAAATGAAGGTAAAGCATTTTGATGTTAAGAAGTTTTTAATTTTTGTTATTGGTGTTTTAGTTTTAGCTTTTGTTGTTTGGCAAGCTTCTTTAATGTTACTGCCACCTCAAATTGAAATGATAAATCCTAAAGAAGAAACATCATATACTAACGCACCTGTAAATGTTAAAGG
>JAQUZI010000029.1 GCA_028691405.1 Minisyncoccota bacterium | reverse complement strand
GATAAAGTATGATATAATCTCTTATATAATTAAAATATTATAAATAAACGATATTATGCCAATAATTAGATCTGCTAAAAAGGCTTTAAGACAAAGCAAAAGAAAAAACGAGAGAAATACAGAATACAAAACAAAAATCAAAAAAACTAAAAAAACAATTAGTAAAAGTTTAATTGCAAAAGATGTAGAAACAGCAGGAGGCGAATTAAAATCTTTTTACAAAATTGTTGACAAAGCCGCAAAGAGAAATGTTATTCACAAGAATAAGGCTAATAGATTAAAATCAAGATTAGCAAAGAAAATAAAAAGCGCTAAGTAATTTAAAAACCAACAAAAATAATTGTTGGTTTTTAAATTATGTCATTAATAAATAGTTCTAGGCTTAAAATTGGATTTATTTTACCTTTTTTTATACTTAAATCGTATTTAAATAATTTTGAATACATAATTTTAAGTTTTTTTAAATCAAAACTATCAACAAATGATTTAAGCTTTTTTTGAACAAAAGGGTGTATATCTAAATGTGTGCTAGGGTTTTTTTGATATTCTTTAATTAGGATAGCGTTTCGAATTTGTCCAACAATTGTTCCAAAAATTAGAAGATCAGAAGTGCCAGCATGATATTCTCTAAATAAAAGATTTGTTGCTTGCTGTTTGTTTTTGTTAGAGATGGCGTCAGTAAGAGCAAATATATTTGATAGATTTGGTTCATTGATTAAATTAAGAATGTCTGAATCATCAATTTCTTTTTTATAATTACTTAATTTAATAATTTCGTTATATATTATACCAAGATTATCACCGAAACAAGATGTGAGGAAATTTTTTGCTTTTAATGTTAGAACAACATTGTTTTCTTTACAAGTTTGATTAATAAATTTATTTAGCTCACTACTTTCTAATTTTTTACATTCTTCACTGGTTGTTTTAATACGAGACAGAAATGATAGTTTTTTTATGGTTATAAATACAATAGATATATCTTTGCTGTTTTCTATTTTTTTTAAAGAAGAAGCAAGTGCTTTTATTTTTTCTTTTGATCAGCTGCTTTCTTCTATATTTTTTGCAATGATTGCTTTTTTATTTGAAAACAAATCTAATGTGTCCAAGCTGTTTTTTAGTTGAGTGAAGTTTTCGTTATTTGAATTGTCAAAATCAAAAACATGAATTTCAATGTTATGTTTTTTGAAATCATTAATGAATTTTTCTTTTTTTAAACTAACGAGAAAGTCGTTTTTACCATAGATGGAATATATCATGTTTATTTTTGACAATGGTTGCAGAAGTATGAGGTGCGACCATTTATTTTTATTGATTCTATCTTATTATTGCAAATTTTGCAATTCTTATTTTTTCTTTGATAAACATTTAAATAGTTGATGAATTTACCAGAATTTCCGTCTGGGTTGCGGTAAGTATTAAATGTTGTTCCTTTATTTTTTATTGCTTCGGTTAATATTAAGGGAATATATTTAAATAGTTGTTTTAATTCTTTTTCTGATAGTGTTGGTATTTTTCTTGTAGGTTTTATTTTACTTTTAAATAAAACTTCATCACTATAAATGTTACCAAGTCCACTGATTATATTTTGAGAGAGCAGGGCTTTTTTTATTTCAATACTATGAGTTTTAAGTTTTTGTTTAAATAAATCATATTTTCAATTATTTGATAATGGGTTAATACCCATTTGATTTATTGGTTTTATTTTCTGGAGGTTTTTTGTATTTGTTAAGGTTATGCGAGCTAATCTCCTACTATCGGAAAGAGCAAGCCATTGATTGTTGAATTTTAGAGCGAATCTAATAAATCTGTTATTAGGATCATTGATGGGTGAATTAGTTTCAGGACTTTTTCATGTTGTTTGGTCTATTTTAAATTTACTGAATAATAAATGCCCACTAAGCTTTTGATGAATGATTAATGTTAAGTCGTTATCAATATTAAATAAAATATATTTACCGATATTATATATATCGGTAATACATTTGTTTTTTAATTGCGATATTGATTTGTTAGTCAAGTTTTCAATTTTTGTTTTTTTATCAAATCAAATATCTTTTATTTTTTTATTAATAATATATGGGTATATATAGTTAATAGTTGTTATTACTTCTGGTAGTTCAGGCATGAGGAAATGTTAGTTTCTTTTAATGATAACATATTTTACTTCGGTTTTGTTTTGGTTGTTACAGACAATAGTGAATATAGCGGCATCACCTTTATTGATGTTTATATTACTAATTGTTTTTTGACCACGTGAATTTATTGGTCCATATCAGCTGTCATGTTTAGGAGCTGATGTAGCATAACAAGTCTCAGCATTTTCTGATGTTCAAAAAATATTAATTGAATCAGATGTGCTATTTATGCTGCTAAAATCACTAGTAATATTAACTGATACGTTAGTATTAGAAGGTGTTGATTTAGGAGTACTAATACTAGGAAGTAAATTAGGTATTAGTGATGGCGCTTGATATGTTTGGCCGCCAATTAAAGCATGGCATTCTGTTTCAACTGATTTGTTTGAAGAATCTACAACTTTTAATATAGCTTTGTATTGACCTTTTGATGTAAATATATTGCTTGATGTTTTGTTATTGCCAGAGGCATAACCAGATCAATAATATTTGTATGGTGGGTTACCACCGAAAACTTGAGATAAAAAGCTTATAGTTTGATTTACTTGTCCATCTGAAGGCTCGGCAACACAAATTGCTTTTAATGGCGAAATGGAATAAGTTGTCGTTGTTTTTGCTTGTGATACAGGGGCTGATAATTTTTGATTGTTAATATTTTCAAAAATTTCGCATAACTCATCTTTAGTATCAAAATCTAATATTTGAGTTGGATACAAATTATATTCGTTTTGGAATTTTATAATCGATTTTTCTGTAAGTGGGCCAATAATACCATTAGTTGATCCTCGATAATTTACTTTAGGCAAATATTTTAAAAGATATTGAAGCATTTTTGCTTCTAGTTTTTGTTCTGGGTTTAATTCATCACCTCGGCCAATCATGCTTTGAAATGGACATTGATAATATTGGCTGCAAATTAAATCTAAAGTGTCTTGAGTTATTACACCATTGTCGTTGAGGCCGTTATCGGATTGAATTCTTTTTATCGCTGCTTCTGTTTTTGGCCCAAAATAACCAGTGACTAATGCGTCGGGATATATATTTGGATACTGAGAAACAATCATTTGTAGAGCAAATACTTCATTGAATTTATTTGTTTGGTTGTTTTTTGAAAGCCCGATAGTTTCAAGGGGGCAAGCTTTAGCAAAAGCAAAGGTTGAAAACAAAGTTATTAATGTCGTGATTATGAAAATTTTAATTTTTGGAAAATTTTTCATAGTAATATGTTTTAATATTTGAAATTATTAACTATATTTTAACAGAAAATGAAATAATTTGCAAGATAAATTATTTTATAGTGATATTTTGGGGGTTGTTTTTTGATTGAAAATAGTGTATAATGTTAAAGATTTATATTATTAGTTAATTTTCTCATAATAAAGTTGAAAATTTTATTATAAATTAACTACTAACTTGAATTATATCTGATAATTATTAGATATTTAATAGTTTACTAAAATTTTTATTATGTCAGGACATTCGAAGTGATCATCAATTAAACATGCTAAAGGTTTGGCTGATGCTAAAAGAGGTAAGATATTTTCTAAATACGCTGTAGCTATTGCTTTAGCAAGTAAAGAAGCGGGTGGAGATGTGAATTCAAGCCCAAAATTAAGATTATTAGTTGATAGAGCGAAAGCAGCTGGTATGCCTAAAGATAATATAGAGAGAGCTGTTAAAAGAGGAACGGGCGAAGGTGGAGATGCTGGTACAATTGAAGAAATGTATTTTGAAGGTTATGGACCAGGTGGTGTAGCTTTGATTATACATGCTATTACTGATAACAGAAATAGAGCCGTAGCTGATGTTAAACATGTTTTGTCTAAATTTGATGGCAAGATGGGAGGAGAAGGTAGCGTTAAATGAATGTTTAGAGAAATAGGTACAATTGTTATTGATAAAGAAAAATGAAGTAATGAGTTTGAAATGAAAGCAATTGAAGCTGGTGCGGTTGATATTAAAGTTTTAGATGATGTTGTTGAGATTGAAACAGGAAATACTGATTTACATGTTGTTAAATCTGAAATTGAAAAATTTGTTGAAGTAGCAGACGCTTATTTAGAATGAGTTGGTAATCAAATGGTTGATGTTAGTGACCAATCAACAAAAGATAAAATTGATAGATTGATAGAATCTTTAGATGATAGTCAAGATGTTGAGGAGATTTTTACCAATGCTAATTATATAGACTAATATGATAATTATTGGAATTGATCCAGGAACTTCTAGAACTGGATTTGCAATAGTTAAATATACAAGAGGAGAAGCTAAAATCATTGATTTTGGTTGTTGAGAATTATCTGAGTTTGATGGTTTAACTAGATTAGATAAAATTTTTAAAAATCTGAATAAATTGATAAAAAGTCATAAACCGAATTTGTTAGGGATAGAGGAATTATTCTTTTTTAAAAATGCAAAGACAGTTATGAAGATTAGTGAGGCAAGAGGGGTGGTGCTACTGGCAGCTAAAAAAAATAAAGTTAAGATCATTGAATTAACACCACTGCAAGTTAAACAATATATGACTGGTTATGGTCGAGCAGAGAAGAAGCAAATACAGCTATTGGTTAAAAAATATTTTAATTTAGATGAAATACCAAAGCCAGATGATGCTGCAGATGCTTTAGCTATATGTATTGCTAGTATTTGCCATTTAGAAAAAAAGTCTTAAAAAATTAAATATATTAATATGTCAAAAAAACAAAAAGATGATTTGGATAATATCGATATCATTGGTGATAGTGGGGATGATTTATCCGATGTAAAAGATCAGTTGAAAAAATTGAAAAAACAAAGCGAAGATCTAGATGAAGATGTAGTTATGGATAGTGATGATCCAGATCCAGTAGCAAATGAAGATATAATTATTAATGAAGAAAATACAATACCTTTTAATGATGAAAATAGGTATTATAAATCTTATGAGAAGTTTTTAAAAGATCAGCCAGAAGAATAATTTAATTTTTAAAAATTATTTTTATGAGTAAAACACAAGGAAAAACATTGTTATCTATACCTAATGTTATTTTTGATATAATAGAAAAACTAAATAAAAAAGGTTTTGAAACTTATATCGTAGGTGGATGTTTGAGAGATTTGATGTTAAAGCGTGAAATTAATGATTGAGATATAACAACAAGCGCTAGGCCAGAAGAAATTCAAAAACTATTTAAAAAAAGTATTTACGAGAATCATTTTGGAACAGTAGGGGTTATTACTGGATCTAAAGAAAACAATTTGAAAATAGTTGAAGTAACAACATTTCGTTTAGAAAGCTCTTATTTAGACAAGAGGCATCCAGAGAACATTGTTTTTGCTAAAAATTTACAAGATGATTTGATGCGTCGCGATTTTACAATTAACGCGATGGCTTTTTCAATTAAAAAACATACCAAATTAAAAACAAAAGTTAAAGTAGAAGGGGAAATAAT
>JAQUZI010000028.1 GCA_028691405.1 Minisyncoccota bacterium | reverse complement strand
TCGTTGTTTTTTAATTTTTCTACATATTGTTCATCAAGATATTTAATAGTGCTAATTAATACAAATATTAAATTATTTAAAATTTTTAATTCAGGTTCAACATTACCAAGAGATAGAATAGTTTCATCATTATCTACAATTTCAATAAATACGCCTATTTTTTTATCAAAATATTCATTATCAAATGGCTCATTATCAATATCTAAAATTGACTTATCTTTTAGATAAAGATCAATTGCTCTTTTAACTATTTTTTTAATTATTATTTGTATATTTTGATCCATATATATAATTTAAAATGTTGTTAAGCAGAATGTTTCAAGTAATAATCGATAATTAGCATTATATGCATCTATGTATTGCAATAATTGTAATGCATTCTTAAATTGTTTTTGTTTCTTTTTTAAATCTTCTTTGTTTTTAATTGATACATACAATTCGTTTTCTATAAAACTCAATCAATCATTTACAAGCGTTTTTAGATAATTCTTTTTTGAAAGATTTTTTAGCTCATCTTTTTCTTTTAAATTAGAAACAATATCTTTAATAATGCTTGATTGTTTAACAAAATTACTTTTTAATATATTTTTATATATTTGAATATTGCTTTCTTTTAATTTTGATGATGATTGGTTTTCAATGAAATTAATTAATTTCGCTGGCTTACCTTCAGCTAAATCAATTAAATAATCTAAATTTTTAATATCTTTTTGATATTTTGATTCAATAAAAGATATTAATTCTTTTTTTGATGGCTTAGTAAAACGAATAGGAATAACACGGGATCTAATTGTTTTTAATAATTTCTGAGGATTAGAAGAAACAAGAATAATTAAAAAATCATTTTTTGGCTCTTCTAAAAGCTTTAATAAAGAAGATTGTGTTGTAAGGTTTAATTTCTCGCAATCATTGATTATTAATATTCTTTTTTTACTAAGTTGTGGTTTGTATAAAAAGAATTTAAAAATTGGTGAAGTATCATCAACAACAATATTGTCATTGTCAGTATCTATAAGCAAGTAATCTGGATGCCAGTTGTTATTTATTGCTTTACAGTTTTCACAATCATTACAGCCACCTAACTTATTATTACTACATAATATGCTTTTAGCAAATAGTTTTGCTGTAGTTAGTTTTCCTAAGTCTGATTCACCTCAAAAAAGCAAACTTTGATTTAAATTACTATCATCTTTTAATCTTTCAGTTAAAAAACTTTTTACTAAATCATTTAATAAAAGATCCATAATTGTTATTTATAGTTCATTAAACTACGTTTGTACAAATCAAGATTTTCTAAAATGATACCGGTGCCTTTTGCTACACAAAACAAGGCATCGTCAGCAACATAAACAGGAACACCAGTAGCACGAGTAATTAATGTATCTAAGTTTCTAAGTAAACCACTGCCACCAGTTAAGAACATACCTCTTTGCATAATATCAGCAACTAATTCTGGTGGTGTTTCAGATAAAACATTTTTTATAGCTTGAACCATTTCTTTTAATACATTGGTTAATGCTTCAGCTACTTCATTAGAATTAATGTTTAAATTTTTAGGTAGTCCTTCGGAAAGGTCTCCGCCGGTAATTTCATATTCATCCTTTGTTTTAACTGTTATGGCTGAGCCAATATTAATTTTAATATTTTCAGCCGTTCTTTCACCAATAGCAATATTGTATTTTTTTCTAATATAGTCAGTAATAGCTGCATCCATTTTATTACCAGCAACACGGATAGAAGCATAAGAAACAATACCGCCTAAAGAAATAACGGCAATTTCAGCTGTACCACCACCAATGTTTACAACCATATTCCCAGAAGCTTCATTAATAGGTATATTAGCACCTAAAGCAGCTAAGATTGGTTCTTTAACAACAAATACATTCTTAGCACCAGCTTCTTTAGCGGCATCAACAATTGCTCTTCTTTCAGTTGAAGTAATACCACATGGAGCAGATATAATAATATCAGGTTTAACAAAACGAAGATTACCTAATGCTTTGCTAACAAAATAGTGTAATAAAGCTTTTGTTATTTTATAATCAGCAATAACGCCATCTTTTAATGGTTTGTATGTTTTAATTAATTCTGGAGTTCTACCAACCATATCTTTTGCATCATTTCCAATAGCTAAAACTTGATTGTTGTCTGTTGAGACAGCAACAACAGTAGGCTCATTAATGATTATTCCCTTTTGTGGAACAAAGACAACAGTATTAGCTGTTCCAAGATCAATACCTAATTTTCGTATAAACACAATATTAATTTAAATTTTAGTTAATTAGGGGTAGTTTACTTTAAAAAAGTCTAATTGTCAACTCGATTAATATCGGCATTAATAAGCTTTAATCTTTCATCTATTTTTTCATAACCACGATCAACTTGATATATGTTATTAATTTTTGATTGGCCTTTGGCAATTAAAGCAGCAATAATTAAACACATACCAGCTCTTAAATCGTAAGATATTATTTCTTGGCCATATAGTGGTGATGGACCAACGATTAATGCTCGATGAGGATCAGCAATAATAGCATTAGCTCCCATTTTAATTAATTCATCAACATATTTTAATCTGCCTTCATACATTGGATCTTGAATAATTGTTGTGCCATTAGCTTGGGTAGCTAAAATGCCAAAAATTGATTGAAGATCAGTTGGAATACCAGGATATGGTAATGTTTGAACTTTTGATACAGCTTTTATATCTGAAGGTAGTATTTCAACGGTATATAGTTTCTTTTGCTTGTCTTGTAATTCAAAATTAAATTTAGCATTAAATTCTTTTAATTTTTTAAATACAATTTCTAAATGGTCAAGTCTAACATTTCTTACCTTTAAATTGCTTTTACAAGCAACGCCAAGAATAATAAAACTACCAGCCTCAATTGGATCAGGTATAATATCATGTTTTTTAACTCCTTTTAGATTAGGATTGCCAGTAATTTCAAAAGAATGATTTGGTAGATGTTTAATTTTAGCCCCCATTTTATTTAAGAAAGAAACTAAATCTAAAACATGGGGTTCAATAGCAGCTATTTTTATTATTGTTGTTTGTGGTAAAGTTGATGCTAACATCAAAACATTTTCAGTAGCTGTAACACTAAATTCTTTTAATATGACCTCTTGTTTTGTTTTAGTTGGATTGTATTTAAAATGATAAAAACCATTATTTGCTTTTGTTTCAAGTCCTAAATCAGCTAATGCTTCAAAATGAGTATCAACGGGGCGAACACCAATTAAACAACCACCTGGTTGCATAAGTTGGAAATTTTTAAAACGAGCACATAATGGGGCAATTAATAAAACTGAAGATCTAATTTTTTTAATTAATTTTTGATCAAGGTGTTTTAAATTTAAATCTGATGGATCAATTTTTACAGTCTTTGGTCCAATTCAAGTAACTTTGGCGCCTAAACTTTCAATAATATTTAAAAGATTTAAAACATCTTCAATCAAAGGGATGTTTGATATTACACTTGGTTCTTTTGAAAGTAATGAAGCTGAAAGAATTGGAGTAGTGGCATTTTTACTACCAAAAACATTGATACTTCCCTTTAAAGATTTTCCACCATTGATAATAAAAGATTGAGGCATGATATATTCTTAAAAATTTTTTAAATGTTTTCTGAGTTATTTAATTCTTTTTGATCTTCTTTTTGGTTTGAAAAATCAACTAATTTAGTTGCTTTTTTATTCATTAATTCTAATCTTTTTTGAGAATTTTCAAAAGCAGAATTTGTATCAGATAAATGTTTTCCTAATTTTCTAAAACTATCATCTAAAGAATTAGCATCTTTAATAATCAAATTTAATTTTTTAATAATATTGTGTGTCTCTTCAGATAATTTAGTATCTTGATATCAATGTTCAATAATACGTAAAGTTAGGAATAAAGTATTAGGTGAAGTAATGATAATTTTTTTACCTCAGGCATATTTCATGATACTAAATTCTCTATCTAAATGATTAATAATTTCATAATAAATTGCTTCAGCGGGAATATACATTAAAGCATAATCAACTGTATTTTCTGAAGGTAAAATATATTTAGTTGATATTTGATCAATTAATGTTTTAACATCACCAATAAATAGTTTTTTAAATTCATTTCTTTCTCTATCATTTTGTGTTTCCATGTATTTTTTAAAATTATCTAATGGAAATTTAGAATCAATAGATAATAGTTTATTATCTGGTAATTTAAAAACAGCATCAGCTTTTTCACCATTACTGAATCCATATTGTTTTTCAAATAATTCAGAAGGATAATATTCTGATAATAAATGGTAGAGTTGTCCTTCACCTCATTCCCCTCTTAATTTAGGGGTTTTAAACAAATCTTGAAAACTAGAAATGTCTTCCATTTTAGTATTAGTTTGTTTTAAAAATTCTTGAACTTTTACTGTTTCACGTGTAAAATTTTGTATTTGATCATTAATATTTTTAGTAGTAGTTGTAACAGATGTATTAACATTATTTAATTGATTTATCATTAAATCAGTTAAATGTCTTTCAAGATTTAATAATTTTTCATCTTGTTTTTCGTCAGTATTGCTTTTATTTAAATTGTTTTTAAAATATATTATAAAACCAATTATTAACCCAACGTTAATAATAAAAAATACGGATAGAATTAAAATGAAATACAAGCTATTCATTTTCCTTAATTAAAATTTGTTTTGGTTTAATTGGATTGTAAATCAATAAATAAATTAAACCAGTGGTAAAGAATAGATCGGCTAACATTACAAGCCCATTTATTTTAATAATTGAGAATGCAATCATAGCGGCAAAAATTATTACTTTAAGAAATACAATAAGTAATATGTTTCTCCATCAATCTTTTTTGAAAACTTCCATTGCTCTTTTAATGGATGATATAATTGATAAATCTTCTTTAGCCATGATTGGAAGTGCAAAACAAAATATGAAAGTAAAATATATGCCTGGGATTAAAAAGAATAAAATACCAAAAAATATGACTAAAACTTTTAAAGCACTAAATAAAAGTATTTTTAAAAAATATTTGAAATTACTTCTAAGTATTTCTAGATAATGAAATTTTGATTTTGCTATGCCTTTAACTAAAACAAAAACAAAAAAATTATGAATAGAAGTAATAACAATAGTTATAGCAAGCAAAGCTAAAAAGCTTACCATTAAAAATTGACCTATTTCAGCATTTGTTTTAGTAGTAATAATTGTTTCTAATTTTGTTTCTAAATTATCATATACCATTGGTTCAAAACTTGGAGCAAGTAAAGCAAATATTAATAGATAAATAAAACCAATAATTAAAAAACTCTTTCAATTAGATTTGAAAATATTGTAAATATCATTTAGATATTGTTTAAATAAATGCATAATTATTTTTTTAAGCTAGTTTTTTAACTTCAGAACTGACTTTATCAATTAATTCATCAATTGATAATCTATTTTTAACAATGTATTCAATAACTCCAAAGTTTTTACCACGTTCAATATCAGTATCTTGGCCTAAATTAGATGTAATAATAACAGGTGTTTTACTAAAATTAGGATCATTTCTTAATAATTCTAAAAATTCAAAACCATTTCTTTTTGGTAAAATTAAATCAAGAAGAATTAAATCAGGTCTTATTGTTTTTAATAATTCAAAAGCCTCTTCCCCATCCATAGCTTTTTCGACATTAAAACC
>JAQUZI010000002.1:26058-28054 GCA_028691405.1 Minisyncoccota bacterium | reverse complement strand
CGTAACTTTTTCCAAGTTTTTTACTAAACTTTCTTTTTTAAGAAAAAAATTCAAAAAACCAGGATCTTTGTATTCTATTTTTTGAACATTTTCTTGAATAAATTTTTGGCTTTTTAATTCTTCTAGTATTTTATCAATCACGTCTTGCTCTGGTTTTAATATCATTAAAATATTACTTGAGTAATCCCCAAATTGAATATTCTGAATCTTTTCAATCTTAACTTTAATATTCTTAATCTCTATATACTTATTAACAATATTAAAAACACATTCTTTAATTTCATTAATCATATTTATAAATTATTATTTATAACGATTTTAATTTTGTCTACTGATATATCTGGACATTCTTCTTTTAAAAAATCAAAAATTAGTTGTTTTTTATCATTTAATTCATTTGCAATAACTGCTTTTGAAGAAACAATTAATAATTCTTTATTCCTAAAACTTTTAGGAAAACACAAAAAGAATTCATTTTGTTTTAAAAAATCTTCCATTAAACTTAAAACAACTTGTTCATCTAAACCATTATCTATTTTTAATTCTTTTACTCTTCTTTTTAGAACATCTTTTATAGATCTAAACATATTAAATCCTTATTGGCATTAATATATATACAAAATTATCATCGCTAACCGATTTTATTAAGGCTGGGCTATCTTCGCTAATCCCCATAAATATTTCATCATTATTAATACTTTCTAATCCATCTAAAATATAGCTATAATTAAAGCATATTTTAGAATCATAGCCATCAATAAGACATTTTAACCGATAGATACCTTCACCTTTATTTACATCCGATCCTTTTAATATTAATTCTTGTTTTTTACTATCAACTTGAATATTAATATCTTTAATTTGACTACTCATTAAGCTAATCACTTTAATTGATTTAATAAAATTATTTCTATTAATTTGTATTTTAGTTTGAAATGTTTTAGGTATAATATTTTTATAATTAGGAAATTCCCCTTCAATTAAACGAGATATCATATTTACATTTCCAAAATCAAAGAATATTTGGTTATTTGAAAAATATATTTTTACCTTTTCATCAATATCTTCAAAGTTTTGTAAAATTAATATTACCTCTGATATAGCTTTAACTGGAACTATAAGTTTTATTTCTTTATCACCTGAATAATCATATAAACTTTTACTTAATTGTTTTTCTGATAATCTAAAACTATCTGTGCTAACAAAAAATATATTGTTTTTATCAAAATTGAAATAAACACTATTTAGCTCTGGTTTATTAAAACCAGCCTTTGCGCTTTTAATAACTTGGCTTAGAGTTAATAATAATTCTCTTGTATCTATTTCTAATACATTATCAGTCTTAATTTTAGGTATAATAGGAAAATCATCACTATCAAATCCTTGAACACTTAAATCAACTTCTTTAGTTTGAATGTATAATTTATTCTTTTTGGTTTCTAAAGTAATTTTTTCTTCTTCTAAATTATTAATTAAATTTAATAATAAATTACTTGGAACTATAATTTCTCCACTATCAATTACTTCTCCTGAAACAAAATAATTTAAACCTATTTCTAAATCTGTAGAAATTAATTGTAATTGATTTTTAACTGTTTTAATTAATATATTATTTAAAATAGGTAAACTCAAATTCTTATTAGTTATTTTATCACAAACATTTAATGCTTTTTTAAGATTAGATGTTAAACATGTAAATTTCATATTTCTTATTTTATATTTTTATTAAATTTTTAATTAATTATTAATACTATTAGCTATGTGTATAAGTGTAAAACACTAATAATTATTTTAAATACAATTGTTTTTTGATACCCCTTCTGTGCACAACAAGAAGAGTAGATGTTTAACTAAAACTAACAACTTTTATTAAAAAACAATATACAAATAAGGTCAACTATTATCACATCCTTTTAAACATTTTTATAAACTAGTTATAAACATATTTTTAATATACTTTTCCACTAGTTAAACACATTATAACTAATTTTTTCTA
>JAQUZI010000002.1:10017-25958 GCA_028691405.1 Minisyncoccota bacterium | reverse complement strand
TTAAAAATATGAAAAACCTCTTCTTGTGTTTTTTCTTTATTAGATATAAACTGAATGTCATCGATTAATAACAAATCTATTTTTTTATATCTTTTTTTAACTTCATTAATTGTTTGTTCTCTTATAGAACCAATAATATCATTAACCAATCTTTCGGTATTAATATATCAAATATTTAGTTTTTTATTTTTCTTTCTCATTGCATTTCCCAAAGATTGGATTAAATGGGTCTTACCTAGCCCTACACCGCCGTATATGAATAAAGGATTGTATTTTATACCTAAGTTATCCATTACCGCTAAAACAGCCGCATGAGCCAATTCATTATGAGAGCCAACAACCAAGTTATCAAAAGTATATTTTGAATTAAGGTTAGTATCTGGGTCTTGAGAAGATCTAATCAAATCATCAGAAAAATCTTTTGTTTTGTTTTCTTTTAGAGAAACTTTTTTAATATTTTTATCAGTTAATACTTGAAATTTTTCAATCTTATCAATGCTTTCGGTTTTATATATAATATTTTTAATCTCAGGTGCAAATTTTTCTAAAGCCTTTTTAATATATTTATTATATCTATTTTCTAATCATTCTTTTGCAAAATTAGAATTAGTTGCTATTGTAATAGCATCTTTTGTTCTTTCAATAATAGCACTATTTTTAAATCAAGTAACAAAATTAGCTTTAGAAATGTTTAATTCTATTTCAGCTAAAATCTCCTTTCACAATTGTTTTAATTCCTCATTTTGCATAAAAGTAACTTAATTTTTATATAAATAGTATAGCCTCTTTTTTAAAAATTTTCAACAGAAAAAAGACAATAGTAAAAAACCATGTGGAAAACCTGTGAATATATCAATAAACGAGTAAACAAAAACACTTCTCTACCCTTGTTTTATTGCAAACAATATGTTATTATATACTCATTAAAATAATTAAATTACTATTATGTCAACAAAAAGAACATATCAACCAAGTAAAAGAAAAAGAGCTAAAAAGTTTGGTTTTTTAAGCCGCCAATCAACAAAGAGCGGTAAAAAGATAATAAAAGGTAGACGTTTAAAAAATCGTAAACAATTATCAGCTTAAATATGCTAGCTAGCAAAAACAGACTTGCTAAAAAACTTGATATTAAAAAAGTGTTTGATAATAAAAAAAGTGTTTTTGGCAATAATGTTATCATTAATTTTACTCAAACAAAAAATCCAAACCCTAGGTTTGCATTTAGTGTGTCCAGTAAATACTTTAAAAAAGCAGTTGAGCGTAACTATTACAAGAGAGTATTAAGAAGCATTGTAAGAGAAAATTTATCCAATATTCCTAAAAATTTTGATTTTGTTGTTGTTATTAAAAGCAATATAAAAAATTCAAAATATCAAGAGATTGAACAAGAGTGTATTCATCTTTTTAACAAAATTAAATAAAAATACAAATATGTTTAGAACATTTTTTTGACAGCCAACATTAAACTTGTTATTTTTCCTTTTTTATATTGTTAAAGATTTTGGTTTTGCCATTATTCTAACAACAACAACTATTAGAATGATCTTATGACCATTATTTACTCAAAACGAGGTTATTCAAAAGAAAATGCAAAAAATACAGCCAGAGATTAAAAAAATTCAAGCTGAAAACAAACAAGATCCTCAAAAACAAACATCTCTATTATTAGAAATATATAAAACAAATAAGATTAATCCAAGTTTTGCTTTCTTCTTTGCTTTTCTACAAATTTTTATAATCTATGGATTATTCAGTGCCTTTACTGTTGCTACTAAACCGGGCTTTGCAGAATATATATATAATTTTATACCACAACTACCTATAAGTTATTCATTCTTAGGTTTAATTAATCTATCCGAACCAAGCTTAATTCTAGCCATATTAGCAGCAGCTACTCAAATTATCCATGGTATAATAACTCTAAAGTATTTAAAAAACACAGATCCACAAAAGAATATGATGCGTATCTTTACATTTGCTTTCCCTATCATATTTATTCTTCAATATAAAGTTTTTAAAAGTGCAATTTTCCTATACTGGATTATATTAACAATTATTAATATATTACAAACACTGTATATAAGGAAAAAAGTAATTAAATCTTAATTTTATGGAAAATAATATAGAATTAATAAAAAACATATTAGAAGTATTTTTTAAGAACTGCAAAGTTGAAGATTTTAATATTGATATTAATAGCTATAATTCTAATGAAAAATTAATTATTAATGTTAGTCTGCCAACCACAGCTAGTATATTTATTGGCAAATATGGATCTAACCTAGAAGCATTTGAAATAGTATTAAATAATGTTGCCAATCTTAACAATCAAACAGATACTCGTTGCCGAGTAGAATTTGATATTAATGGGTATAGACTAAACAGGCAAAAAGAATTACAAGAAATGGCCAAAAAGGCAGCTCAAAAAGTTATGGTCTTTAAAGTTCCAGTTAAATTAGAACCAATGAATGCTAGAGATAGAAGAGTAATTCACAACGAAATATCTCTTTATCCAGATATTTATAGTTGTTCCGAAGGAGAAACACCAAACAGAAGAGTTGTTATTGAGTGTCGAGAATAACAAAAAACCAGAGATAAAACTCTGGTTTTTTAATTGATTACTATTTTGTTCTACAAGGAATCTTACAGTTTGCATCTTGAACATGAAGATGAGGAGGGTTAAACATTGTTTCATCACATACAATTATTTTGTCTGACATATTTTTGTTTAAATATCACATTAATCTTTTCATACATTTTATAGCGCCCTCTGATTTATCACTTCCATTAGCGTCTCGAACAACAAAATCAATCGCCTCATATGTGTCATGGCAAGAATCATAATTACCTTGTTTTACATGGCCAGTATATATTGGTCCAGGCTCAATTTTACCAGAACAACTATCATCTATTCATTCATTTTTATTTTCTATAGCAAATTTAATTGCTTCCCAAATGTTATTAGATGTTTTTCCTGTGTTTAAATCTCCGTTTGCATGTTGCCAATCAAAAGAGTCATAAATACTATCTTTATTGTTGTCTATCCAAGTAGAGATGTCATCTTCTGTTACTCCTGCCATTTCGGTTGTATAAACATAAGACTTTCTAACAAACGTATTTCCTATTACTTCAAGCCCACCTAATCCAAAGAATCTTAAAAAGCCAGAATAAAATTTGTATCAGCCGTTATCATCACCCTCTTTAGGTGGACAGGAAATATAAACCTCTGTTACTTCTCCATAGGTTTTTGTATCGCAAAAAGTAGAGCCGGAAGGACAGTTAATATTGTTTGGCAATTTTGTTAGTTCTGGATTAATAGTGTATAAAATAATATATGATCCAAATAAAATTAAAATTCCAATCAATAAGTTTTTAGCTCCCTTTGCTACAGCCGCTATTGATTCTGCTTTACCAGTACCAGTCATATATTTGAAACCAATTTCAATAATTTTATATAAAGCAAACAATATAGCAATTCGGTAAGATAAAATTATTATCTGATTAACTAAATCGCCAAAACCATTAATAGCATCAGTATTTACTCAAGGTATTTTAACCTCAAATATATACTTTGAGCTTGCAGCTAAAACATTATTGCTAAAAACAAATACAGTTAGTATTAAGCAAATAATTAAAATTATTTTTGTTTTTTTATTTAGCATTTTATTATTTTATAAAACTTTTAACAAGACCTAAACCTTTATCTACGTCTTTTTTCTTTAATTTTTTTAAGAATGGCAAAAAATCATCAGATTTAAATGTTATTATTACTGCAACAGTTGCGATTGGTAAAGTATTTACTCCTGGAACAATATAGTCTATCGCAATTCCTAATAAATAAAGTATCATTTTCATCGTACTCTTTTTCCCAGAAAAGAATAATAAAGCTGTTAATATTGCACTTGGGAAAAAGCTTATTATCGTTATTAACCAACTTGCTAACAAATAGGTTAAGTATATTTCTATAGCATCTTTTAACATTGCGCAATACAACGCAGAACGAAAAACTAGCTTACTTGTTTTTTTCTCTGGAGAAGTGGCTTTTTCTTTTGATTCGGTGCGACCTTTTTCTTTTTTTAAAAATCTATCTAACAATGTTCTGTTATCCTTTTCCCTCTCTTCTTCCTGTACAGGCGTAATTTTGTCTTTTAAATCTTTTGCCTTTCTTGTTTTATCGTATGTTCTTTTAAAACTATTAAGCCTCCCTTTTACAGCGTTAGAAGAAAGTTTTTGAGCACCTTTTTTAACTACTTGTTTGCCAGCTTGTTTTGCAGCGACACCAGCAGCTTTTTTTGCTAAAACTTTTTTTGCAACAGCCTTACCTGCTACTTTGGCGCCAGCTACAATTAATGGTGCTGCCATAAAATAATTTTAGTTTTTATTTCTTAAAGCCATAAGCCTTTGAGGATCAGATGTTATCAGTTGATCTTCAGTATAAGATGCTACTACTTGAATTAGCGCATGTTTGTCGCCGGCTAAAAACAAACCTGAACCAATATCAATTTGAGTTAAAATATTGTTCTCTACCTCTGTTAGTTGTAATGCCTCTGTTATTTGTCTAATAGTAACAGTAGATTGTTTAAATAATAATTTTATACTAGAGTTAGTAATTATTGGAATACCATGAGGTGATTTCAAAAAATCATCTAAATCTTGTGTAATAGTTGTAAGTCCTAAATAATATTTTCTTGCTCTTTTAGCAAAACTCAACAAGAAATTAGCACTTTCCTTAAATTTCATTAATAATCAAGCCTCTTCTACAATTAAAATTCTTCTTTTCATAACTTTTTTAACATTATTTCAAACATAATTTAATAAAATATACATAGCTATAGGTCTTAATTCTTCTTCTAAATCATTAATATTGAAAACAACAAATCGATTTCTAACATCAATATTGGTTGGATTGTTTAAGAATTTACCATAAGTTCCTTTAGTGTATTTATATAATTTAGCAGACAAATTTTCACCACCTTCCATTGTATTTAATACATTTACTAAATCTTCTAATATTGGCATGTTTTCTATTGCGTTATTTTCTTCCGGATCAATATTTCTTGATGCATAAGTTAAAGTAATAGCTTGGTCTATTATAACTTCTTCTATTGGAGTTAATCCACCCAATAGTATTTTAATTAAACCAATTAAATTTAATACATGCCCTCTAAAAACTTCACCCACGGTTTCGTCACTAGCAATAACTGGTAAATCAAAAGGATTAATATGGTCTTTAGAAGCCACAGCTATTTTATAGCTCTCACCACCAACAGCCTTAGCTAAATACTCATACTCATTCTCAGGGTCTATCACAATAATATCTGAACCCATCATAAGTTCTCTAACAGCATGAGTTTTAACAGCATAACTTTTACCACTACCAGAAGTTCCAAAAACACACATATTAGCATTTTCTCGAGTAAACCTATCAAATATAACCAAGCTGTTATTAATTAAATTAATACCATACATAATACCAGTATTTTGAGTTAAATTTGCTGAAATAAAAGGAAACAAAGTTGAAGCTGGTGTTGAGTTTAGCAAAGTACCATAACCTAACCTATCTAAGCAAACAGGCACTGTGCATTCATAACCTTCAAAATGTCTAAAATGAGCTGGTTTTGGATAAATCATTTTGCTCTCCAAAAATGTGTTTATCTTATTTTCATTATCATTTAACTCTTTTTCACTATTTGCAATTAAAGTAATATATACGGCAACTCTAAACATTTTTTCTGTTCCTTGGACAATAGATTCTCGCAAACTTTCAATATCCTCAACAGCTGTTTCTAAAGCTGGGTTACGCGGAGAACCTTTCTCTGCTTCTAATTGAATTTGAGCACCAACATCACCTAATTTTTTACGTAGTTTACGCAAAATACTTGAATTGTCTATTGGGTGATAGAATATAGAAATATTAGTTGCTTCTTCAAAATTAATTACTGATGAAAATCATCCTGGGCTTAAATATCTTGGATAAGTTAAAATAAACAAAGTTCTTACATAGGTACCACCTAATTTTAAAGATGTAGTATTTACTACTACCCCAGAAGGAGCAATAATATCTCTTAAAGAAGCTACAGCTTTAATATAATTAGCACGGCTTTGATCAACAAGCTCGTCTACGGATTGATTATTTTTTGAAGAAAATATAGACATATTCTTTGTTTAAATTTGATTATCTGTCATTGTTTGTAATGTTGTATCGGGATTATATATATTGTGAATTAAAGGAATAACTTCGTTAGTTAAAACTAATTTTGCTGATAAACCCATCTTTAATAATTGTGATATGATTGTGTCTTGGCGTAAAATCAATTGTTGATAGTTCTTTTGAAACTCATTATCAGCTAAAACTGTATCTTGAGTAAAAGCCTCTCTATTTAAATTAAAGATATTTAAAAACATATCTTTAACCTGCCCTACAAAACTAGTCTTCTTAAAAACAAAAGGATCATAAGGAACAACGATATAATATTTTTTATCAATAATTTTATTGTTTGATGTAAAATTACGAATAAATTCGATATAATCACTAACTTGCATTTGCAACATTTCCTCTTCAATACTTTCTAGCTTACTTTCAACATTGCGTATATACTCATCAATATTTGCTTTTCTTGAAACAATTATAACTTGAACAGAAAAATCTAAATTATTTAAAAACGACTGTCACATTTGTAACATATTTTCTTGATCTTCGCTAGACATTAAATCAATATTTATACCATCAACCTCAATTATAGATCTCAAGGAACCGTTTTTCAATACAATAGTATTGTTACGAATTTCATTAACTGGCATTAAATATTGAGTGCTAGCACTGTTTGTTGATATTTTTTTATTACTCATTGCCTTTGTCTAAAATTTTAGTTAAAGCATCAACTTTACTTAAATCCTTTTCTTTATTTTCATCTTGATTGCTTAAATTAAATTTATTATCATTATCTTGGTTTACAACAACTTGTTTTTTACGAAAATTACTTCATTGGTATGATTTAGGCAATACGAAATGTTTTATCATTGGTAAAATCATTTTATATAAAGGCATATCATTAATTCTAGCAAAAGATATTAAACACGCAATAAAGCCAACAATTATAGCTAAAGGAATACCAATAAAAGGCTTCATTAGTTTATAAAAAATAAAAGCCAAAGCACCACCACCAACCAATATAAACAACTGGGTAAAGCTAAAAGGCCCTACCAGCTTGGATTCGTCCTCAATAAATTGTGGTACTTGATAATTGCCCATAATAAAATTAATTTAAATATATATATAATGTATCATAAAACAAAAAAATTATCAATGAAATTACTAATCAAAATCGCCTAAATCTACGAACTTACTATCGTTTTTACTTAATGTTTCCTTATTATCTTCTTTTTTCGTATAGTTAAAGCTATTATATTTTACTGGAGTTTTAAATTCTTCTGAACTGCCCTTTTCGTCTTTTATTTTCTTTTGCTCAGTGCCATCATTAAAAGAAGATTCTATTAAAATACGGTTATTTGTATCACTCTTAAAAGGAGGTTGAAAAACATTTTCCTTCTCCTTATTATCAACAGCGCTTAAATTATTTTTTAAAGACTTATAATATTCATTTAATTTTCCAGTATTTTCTACTTTGTTTTTACGCATAGCCTTTAATAAAATAGATTCTTCATCTTCTTTTGCAGCGTCTTCTTTTTCAACTGCAACCTCATTGTGATCAACATCTGCTGATTCAGGAACCCCTACCTTTTTCTCTTCCTTAATCTCTTCTGGTAGTGTAGAATTAATAACAACCTCTCTTTTTATTGGAACAGACTTAATAATTGGCTTCTCTTCCTTCGTGCCATCTTCGTTATAATCAATATCTGCTGATTCAGGAAACATTACCTTTTTCTCTTCCTTAGTCTCTTCTGGTTTTTCTTTTAGAGCGTTGGCTAGTTCTTGTATATATGAAACTAATTTTTCAGGTGATTTTTTAGACATTTCCTCGCGTATGTTCATATCTTTATTAATGCCGTTTACACCTTCTTTTTCAGCTTGTTCATATATTGATTTTGTTTGTTGCATTTCTGTTTTTAAAAAACCAAAAAGTTTAGAGTTTAAAAAATTAATAACAATGTTAATCATACTTTCACTTAGCTCATACTTATTCTTTAAAAGCTCTTTTAATTTTTCTATATCGTATTTACCAATCAAAACGCTTACTACATCTCTATGTAGTTCTGTTTGATTGTCAGTTGAAACACTAGCTATAGAAAAAACATTTTCCATAACATTATCCATATACTGACTAAACAAAAGTTCTTGTATTTTTGCCGGCAAGTAATCAAAGATATCAAAAGCAGTAATGTCTTGCATATTGTTATTTTATTTTTATCTATAAGTTTATTTGTATACAATACTTTTATAAATTATTTTTTATTTTTGTTAGTATTAAGGGTCTATAAAACCATTTTTTTCTAGTGCACCTGCAAATGGCAACTTGCCTCTAATAGCCATTCAACTGTTGTTTGTTTTTTCAGTTAGGGTATTGCCGTCCGCGATATCAATAAGGGCTGCTCTAGAATCTCTTTTAAGTGTCTTTGGGTCTTTATCCAACTCATCAAACCACTCTTGTATAGATTTGTTTTTCATCTTGTTGTCCTTCACTTTTTTAGCAACTATAGCCATTTTAGCAATATTTGTTCAGAACTTTCCACGCAAAGAGTAAGGCAAACTAATAAATATCTTTCACATATCTTCTTGTCTAAATGTTTTTTGGAAATCTTTAAATATTTTTAAGAATTGATCAGGGTTTTGGTTTTGTTTACTTGCATCATACAGTCTTTGGAAGTCCGTCATCCAATCATTCTTACCAAATTTATCTGATTTATTCAATCTTTCATATAAACCACCCATCATTTTAGAATAAATTTTATTATCAAGATCTGGCTTGCCAGTTTTATCTACCTCACCTTGGTTTTGGAAAGGCATATAGTAGGCAAGTTCTTCAGCTTTGCTTTTTATAGCACCCGGAGAAGCTTTGTTCCCTAAAACACCCTTTGCTTTTGCAGCATAATGTTCTTTGTGCTTTTCTTCATCACTTCAATCTGGCCCAGATTTTATTCAGTTATAGCGGTCTTTCAAGAATGAACCAGCTGGAGTATCGGCAAAAATATCATAACTCATAATTGTTTTAAGCCGAGACATATTTTTTTGTTCCTTATGTTTTCCTCCTTTATAATCCCCTTTTGATTCTAATTGAGCTAATCCAGCCATTGCTCCTTGGAAAATTGAAGGATCACCAAGCTTAGGATCAGCGTGCTGTCTTAGAGCTCTTTCAAGCATACCAATATTTTTATTTTCTACTCACCTACTTATATTATTAGCCGTGATTTTCTGATCTCCTTCCATCTTCTTTCTTATTGTATTTGAAGTATTGGCCAACCAACCTCATTTGGCTTTTCTCCCTTGGTCAAGCGCTGATTGAACAGGCTTGGTTGCCAAAATCTTTTTTGAAGCGTAATTCATCGCTGGCTTTCTAACAGCATCCCATCCTTTCTTAGCTCAACTGTTTACTTTTTCTGACATCATTGTTACCTGTTGAACTCCAATAGCTTGAGCAACTGACAATAAAGATTGAGCTAAAATAATTATAAGTAAAACAACAGCCAACGTAAAAGCTAAAAAGTTATCTCCTCCCAAATTTTGGCTATAAGGAGCTGATGGCGACATAATACTATTAGATAAATAGATCATTAAATTTAATATAAAATAAGAAGCAAAAGCAAGTAATGGCAGTTGAATTAAATATGTAGTAAATAAACTTTTCCATTTTTTAAAGATTGGGCGAGTTTCTGGTATAGCGGCGAGCACAAAAGCCACAGGAGAAATTCCAACTAAAAATCATAAATAAAGCATACGCAGTAAAACATAAATAATCAAACCTAGTAATTGACCAATAAAGATAAGGGCGACAACTAGAGCAACAGAATTAGATATAGTTTCAGACAAAGTCATTTTTGTGGCAGCGCAGTTAAACATATTTGCTATTTTATGAATAGTGCAAGCATATAAGCACGAAAAAGCGTCACCAGAAACATTCTGCATAAACAAGACAGACAAATAATTAGAAATATCAACGAACAAAGTACAAATTACCAAAGAAAAATTAACCAACAATGCCGCCACAATTATTTTAATTAAACTTTGGTATGATGTATATTCTTTTCTTTCTAGAATAATACTAATAGCAATCCATATTAAAAATAAAGTGATTAAAATATTAGCATAATTTAAAGCAGTTTTTCATATTCAAAAAACAATACCATCTGGATTTAAAAACCTATTTAATACAAAAAAGTATGAACCTTCTGCTGGAGACATTAAATTATTTAATATAGTAGCCAATAAAATTACAATTCATTTTGATACAAATACCATAAATCTTGGAATAGCAGATAATGCTAGATCCATTGCTGAAAAGAATATTCTAAATGGAGTCCATCGGTTGGTATCTACGGCCACAACACAGGTACCACACTTGTTCACAAGATCATTATTAGCCGGATCTTCTACGGCAACTAGTTCGGAAGGAGGTATAGCATTAACAATACCTGCCCTCATAGGAGCAATAACACTAGATATAGTTAAAATAAAAAGCAAAAAGATTAAAAGTGATTTTTTGGCTATTTTTTGTAGCATATTAATTTTTTACTAATTTTTAATAAATGGATTTTTTGTACCATGAACCTCAAAATGTAAATGGCAACCAGTTGACCTTCCTGTTGTCCCCATTTTCCCTATTAATTGACCTTGGGAAACATATTGACCATTGGTTACTAAAATCTTACTTAAATGAGCATATAAAGTTGACGTTCCGTTATTATGTCTTATCTTTAGATATAAGCCATAACCACCGTTATATCCACTAGATTTAACGTCAATTACAACACCGTCAGCACTAGCGTAAATAGGTGTTCCACATGCATTGGCAATATCAACAGCACTATTATTAACACCATGAGCTGTACCTCAGTTTCACCCAACAGTAGGATAAATAAAGAAATCACTTTCTGTTGTTCTTGTTTCGACAACCTTTTTCCCATCAGCCGGATTACTAGAATAAACTTTTAATGATGATGTTTTTGCTGTACTAATTATTGTTTGTTCTTTTGCTCCAGGCAAAATGATTTTTTGGTCTATCCTTAAAACATCATTTTCTAAACCATTATATTCTCTAATTACGGAAGCAGATATTTTATGTTTGATTGCTAGTCCACCCAGTGTATCTCCTTTTTTAACCTTATAGTAAATACCTGATATTGGTAAAATTACTAACTCTTGACCAGGATTAATAACGCTATTTTTTAAAGAATTAGCTGTTTTAATTGTCTCAACATTAATACCAAAATGATCAGCAATCTTTCCTAACGAATCACCTGATTTAACAACGTAGGTCATGATCCTATCTGGTCTAGACAAGCTCATTTCAAATTGAATTAATTCAGTTGATCTTAATAAAAATTTCTTATCTTCAATTAAATATAGGTCTAAGAAATTATCTGACTTAGCTTCCATATTTAAATTTTGATAATAAAGATAACTATCAATATTAACATCATTAACAGAAATAGGATTTTCAATTGCATTGGCCTCTTGAATATCAACCGACTCAACGACAATATCAACTTCACTTAGCAGCCCAGTATAAAAACTTTTAGACATGCCAGATAATACTAAAGATAAATTAAGAGCTAATATAAAAAACCCAACAACGGCGATTGCTCCGGAATTAACTTTGGCTTTTTTAAGTAAAAGAAAATATCAATATCTAATATAAATTTTCTTTAATATTTTTTCAATCAAAGACCTAACCAATGTATTAACTGGTCTTAAAATCTTTTGTATTTTTTTAATATTATTGATATAATATCTATATAAATAAATGTATCAAAAATAGAACATAGTATACTTTTTATTAACCATATTATACACTATTTTTTTAAAAATATCAAAGGTTTTACATGAAAAATATAAAGGCTAAAAAATCACTAGGTCAAAACTTTCTAAACAACAGAACCATATTAAATGCTATGGTTCAAGCGGCTAATATAGATAAAAATGATTTAATACTAGAAATTGGACCCGGTACAGGCAATTTAACGAGAGAGCTCCTAAAAGCCAATGCTAAAGTTGTATCAGTTGAAGCTGACAAGCGTATGGAGAGCATATTAACAGATCAATTTAAAGACGATCCTAATTTTACATTAATTATTGATGATATTAGAAAATATTATGCAATATTTTTAAAACAAAAGATTGATAAATTTAAAATTGTAGCTAATATTCCATATTATTTATCGTCTTTTTTATTTCGTCTTTTTTTTGAAAACGATCCTAAACCAAACACAATTGTGCTCATGACTCAAAAAGAACTAGCTGCAAAAATAGCAAAAAAAGAAATAGCAAATAATAAACTAAGAATGTATATTAATCTTTTTTTTGACACTAAATATATTACAACTGTAAAAAAACAAAATTTTAAACCTCAACCAAAAGTTGATTCTGCCATAATCGCCCTTTATTCTAAAAACAAAAAATACACTAAATCATATATTTCTAAATTTGAAAAAGCAATTAATGCTGGCTTTCGCCAACCAAGAAAAATGTTAATTTCAAATTTTAAAAATTACTATCAAAAAGATTTAGAATATTTAGAAATATTTTCCAAACTTAATATTGATATTAAATCAAGGCCAGAACAACTTGATTTTAACACATGAATTAAGCTAATTGATAACATCTAAAAACACCAATGCAAATTGGTGTTTTTTAAGTTATTTCTTAATTTCTTTTAAAGCTTTTAAAGAAAGAGATATTTTGCCATTTTCAATTTTAATAATTTTCAATCTTAATTTATCACCTACCTTTAAAACATCAGTCACTTTATTGATTCTTTTATGATCTATTTCTGATATATGAAGTAGCCCACTATGATTGCTATCAAAATATACAATTGCTCCAAAATCTTTAATTTCATCAACAGTGCCTTCAATAATATCACCAACTTCATATTCTTTTATTAAGTTCTCAATAATATTTTTAGCTTTCAAAACTTTTTCCATATCCATACCTAATACATAAACTGTTTTTTCTTCTATATCTATTTTAGTATCAGTGGCCTCAATTATTTTATTAATTGTTTTTCCACCACTACCAATAATTTCACCTATTTTATCTGGATTAACTTCAAAAGAAATTATCTTAGGCGCATATTCTGAAATTTCCTTTCTTGGCTCGCTAATAGCTTTTTTCATTGTTTCAAGAATGAACAACCTAGCTTCTTTTGCTTGAGACAATGCCTTTCTTAATAATTCAGCATTAATGCCATTTACTTTTACATCTAATTGTAAAGCATTTACCCCATTTTTAGTACCAGCAACTTTAAAATCCATATCACCATAATGATCTTCTGGTCCTTGAATATCAGTTAATATTTTGTAATTAGATTCATTTTTCTCATCAATAATTACTCCCATAGCAATACCAGCTACCATCTCTTTTAAAGGTACACCAGCCGCCATTAATGATAAACAGGAAGAACAAGTTGAAGCCATAGAACTAGAACCATTTGATGATAAAACTTCTGATACAACACGAATAGTATAAGGAAAATCTTTTTTAGCAGGAACCACTGGCAACAATGCTTTTTCAGCTAAAGCGCCATGCCCTATTTCTCTTCTGCCTGGTGGTCTAGATCTACCAACTTCCCCTACTGATCATTGAGGGAAATTATAATGATGTATATATCTTTTTTCGCCTACAATTTCCATTCCTTGAATAGTAAGTGTTTCTAATGGAGATCCCAATGTTGTGACTGATAAAGTTTGAGTATCGCCGCGAACAAATAACGCATTTCCATGAGTTCTAGTGATAACATCAACTTGAGCATCTAATGGCCGAATTTGAGTTAAAGATCTACCATCAGGTCTTGTATCATGATTTAAAACTTGTTCATGCAATATATCATTAGTTAATTCTTCAACAATTAAACTTACTGTATTTAATTTTTCTTCATCAAACCCCTCACCAGCTAATTGCTCTTTAACTGAATCAATAAGCAATTCCATTTCGGTTTGTTTTTCTAATTTACTTAAGGAACTACTGAATAATATTTCTTTTTGTTTTTCTTTAATCAAATCATAAACTCTTGTTTTCAAAGAGCTTTCAATTTCAACAAAGTTTAACATAGTTTTACTTAATCCGATTTCTTTTGTAATTTTTTCTTGAAAATCACAAATATCATTTATAACTTTTTGTCCCATCTCAAATCCTTGAGCAATTAAATCTTCGGATATTTCATTTCCTTGAAATTCTATCATATTGATTTTATCCTTAACGCCTGACAATACCATTTCAAATTCCAAATTTTCTTCTCTATCAATATAGCCAGGGTTAATAATAAACTTACCCTCTTTGGTATAACCAATTCTAACTGAACCAACTGGTCCATTTCAAGGAATATTAGAAATCATTAAAGCCAAAGAAGAAGCAATAGTTGCTAAAATATCAGGATCGTTTACATCATCAAAAGATAAACAAGTAGTATTAACTTGCACCTCTCTTCTTAAATAAGGATTAAATAATGGTCTTATTGTTCTATCAATCATTCTGCTTGTTAAAACTGCAGTTTCTGAAGGTCTAGATTCACGTCGTATAAAACGACTTCCAAACAATTTGCCAGAAGCATAGTATTTTTCTTCATAGTTTACTGATAATGGCATACAATCATTTTCAAAATTGTCTTTATTCCCCATTACAGCAATAGCTAATACTTCTGTATCGCCCAGTTTAGCCAAAATAGAACCATTGGCTTGCTTTGCTAATAGTGAATGTCTAACTGTTAATGACACACCATTAACATCCATTTTGAATTCTTTAAAATCCATAATATATGTTTATCCCCAAGCATTAACCATATTTATTTTAATTGAAATATATTTTCAAACAAAATAAATATGATTAGTTATTGCTTAAGGTATTTTTATTAATATATTTAAACCAAAAAAAGAACAATTTGTTCTTTGTTTGGGATTTAAATCTTCATTTTTTTACTTAAAGCATTAAATCTCTTTTTTGATTTCTTCTCTAAATAATTTATCAATTTTCTTCTTTTAGCTACAATCTCAAGTAACCCTCTTTTAGCATCAACGTCTTTAGGATGCTTTTTAAGATGATCAGTCAAAACACCAATATTTTGTTGAAGCAATGATATTTGCACCTCAGGAGAACCTGTGTCTTTATCATGTATTTTAACTTTTGAAATTATTTTAGCCTTTGTATCTGTTTTTGTCATATTCATTCGTTATTATTCTTTGATTTAATTAACATCACTCTATCATATTTTATTTAAAAACGCAAGCCTTTAACGCATTAATTTTTTAAAGACGATTTTATCGCTTTATCCACTGCTTTTCTTTTTAAAACCTCTCTTTTGTCGTATTTTTTCTTTGGTCTGCATATGCCAATCTCTATTTTAACGATATTTCCCTTAATATATGCCTTTAAAGGGATTAAAACCATTCTTTTTTCCTGTACTTCTCTTCATAAGTCTTCCAGCTCATTTTTCTTTAACAATAGCTTACGACTGGCTGTTTTATCATAACTTTTAGGTTGGTTTTTAGCTTGATACTCAGAAATAGTAGCATTAATTAAAAACAGCTCTTTTTTATGAAAAGTAGCATAAGATCCATTTAAACTGATATGTGATTTTTTAACCGCCTTTACTTCATATCCCTTTAATACAATACCAGCTTCAACCGTTTCTTTGACTTCATAATCAAAGAAAGCTTTTTTGTTTGTTGCTAAAATATTACTCATCAATCTTATTAAATAAATTTTCTGGTTTTTTAAAATCAATTTCAACTGTAGGTATAATATCTAAGTCTTTTAATGTTTTAACATCAAG
>JAQUZI010000002.1:0-9917 GCA_028691405.1 Minisyncoccota bacterium | reverse complement strand
TTTTTACGACTTTCCGGCATAATTTTCCACTCATCATTTTGTATTTTTTCAATTAAAAAATTAGCATAATTCTTTAAAACAAAAAAATAATTTTCTTCTGATATTCTTTCTAAAGGCTTCTTATGTTCTGGGCACAAACCATTAACCAACTCATCTTCGGTATAAAAAGTTTCACAATCAACACAATACAACCCTTCATAATTCTTTTTTATAATATCATCTCGATTTAAGCTATTTCATAATTTTTGAGCTCCCAAATGATGTCTTTTTTCAGTTGTGCGAATAAAATCGTCAAAACAAATATTAAAATCATCTTTTAATTTTAAAAATGAATTTGTTTTTGCATCAATTCACTCTTGAACGCTAACATTGTTTTTCTTACTAGCAATAATATTTTTTAAGCTATTTTCATCTGTTCCAGAGGTAAAATAAACTTGATCACCAATAACTTTATGAAATCTAGCAAAACAATCTCCTTGAATAAATTCAAAAACATGGCCTAAATGAGGCTCAGCATTAATATATGGTAAAGCGCATGTAACAAATATTTTTTTTGACATAATAATTAAATTATAATAATTTACAAAAACGATCGTCGCAAACTTTTTGGCTATTTAAGTCTTTCAAAAACTCTACAATAACCGCTGATAATGGGATAGCTACAAAAATACCTAATGCCCCACCAAACTTACCAAACAAAGCAATAAAGAATAAGGTTACAATCGGGTCAACTTTTAAGAATTTGCTACGAACATACGGACTAATAATATTTTGAACATATTGGAGTAATACACAAACAATAATTAAAATTCCAGACTGAGAAATACTACCAGAAATATTTATTAAGATTATAATAATTGTAGCTAAAATAGGTCCAATAAATGGTATAAAATCAAATACACCATATAAAACAGCCGATAGTAACGGGTATTCAATACCCATTATATAAAAAACAATAATAGACAAACTAGTTAAAAAAACACTTAATACTATTTGGCTATACAATCAAAAAACCATCTTTTTCTCTGATCTATCTCACAATTCAATAAAGTATTTTTTATAATGTTTTGGTAAAAACATCTCTAAAATATTTTTAAATCATCTTTTCTCAATAGATAGATAAAAAGAAATTAACAAGACTAATAAAAAGTTTGAAGCCTCACTTAAAACACCATAGAGGTTTTTTCAAATACTACCAACATAGTTAGCTGTATTCTCAACATTAAACACATTGTTTATTCAACTTTGATTTTTTAAAAATGGCAGATATGTCTGTAAAAAATCATTTACTGCTTGTGATTGCAGAACAGATGGCAAATCATTAGTTAAATTAATGATATTTTGAAGTAATGGCGGCACAATAATATACAATAATCCACCAATGGTACAAGTTAATATAATATATACTAAAACAGCAGAAAATATTCTTGGTATTCTTCTCTTTTCAAATCAAACAATGATATTTTCCAACGAAGCAGAAAGTATCAAAGACGCTAAGAATATTAATAGAATTTGTCTAAAATATATAAAGCCAACAATCAAGACAATAACTAAGCATATTCTTCACAAGCTTTTAAAAGAAATGTTTATTTCTTTTTCCATAATTTAAAATTAAATATTTTTTATTATATCTTTAAAGTCTTTTTTAAGATTTTTAGCACTTACAATTCCCATTTTAATATTTTCCGGGATAAAAATCAAGTTACTAAGATTTTTAACATCTTGAGCTGTAACATTTAATATCTCATCTACAAACTGTTTTGGTGACTTCATTTTCCTTTTTCCCAAAATGGCCCAATCAACATAACGAGTAATATTATATGAATTATCCATATTCATAATAGTAGCATTAACAATTCGGTTTTTAATTTTATTTAATTCTTTTTCAGGAACTAAATCCGTTTTTAATATCTTTAATTCATTTATTATTTCTTTTAATATTTCTTTAGATTTACCAGAGTTAACACCGGCTGAAATAGAAAAAATACTTCTATCATAAAAACGACTAATACCACTAGTTACATAATATGCTCCACCTAATTTTTCACGTACATTTAGATATAATCTACTATTAAAGCCGTTAGACAATATGCCGTCTAAAACTGTTGCGACTGGATTTCTTTTATCATTAGAGTCAAACATATTAAAACCAATAACAAAGTGAGTTTCTTTTACGTTACGCTTTGACAAAAGAATATTTGGTCCATCCATTTTAATCTTAGCTTTTGGAAATGGAATTTCTTTGGTTTTCACTTCTTTATCAAAGTATTTTTTAATAGTTTTTTTAATAGTGTCTTTATTAAAATTGCCACTAATAAATAAAACTGCATTTCTAGGATGATAGTATTTTTTATAGAAAGATACCATTTGATTTCTTTTTAACCCAGATATTACTTTCTCTGGCCCAGCAATGTTTCATCCTGCTGGCTGATCACCATACATAGATTCTATCATTAAATCTTCTGCTTTTGATCTATGATCATCTTCATACATACGTATTTCTTCAATTATAACCCCCTTCTCTTTCTGAAATTCTTTTTCGGGAAAAATAGAATTAGTGAAAACATCTGATAAAAAATCTAAAATAGAATCTAAATATTGGTATCCAATATGAGCATAATAAGAAGTAAAATCATAACCAGTTGATGCATTTTGTATACCACCATTATCATCAATTTCTTTTAGTAATTCAGAATGAGTTTTTTTATTCTTTGTTCCTTTAAAATTCATATGCTCTAGAAAATGAGCTATACCATTTATCTCTTTCTTTTCATACTGAGATCCAACTCTAACTACTAATTTTGCATCAACAGAATAAACATTTTTTATAGGGACTAAAACGACTTCTAGTCCATTCTTTAATGTATATTTAGTATAGTCTATTTTGCTTGGTAATTTTGAAAAATCTTTACTTTTCATACTCTTTACTTATATAGTTTATTAAATCTTGAATTTTTATTCTCTCTTGTTTCATTGTATCCCGATTCCTTACTGTTACAGTATCATCTTCCAGCGTGTCAAAATCGATTGTAATACAAAAAGGAGTACCTAACTCGTCTTGTCTTCTATATCTTTTGCCTACAGTTCCAGTTACATCATATTTAGTATTAAATTTGATTTTTAATAAATCATACACCTCTTTTGCCTTTTGTTGTAGTTCTTCTTTGTTTTTTAACAAAGGCAATACGGCTACTTGTACTGGCGATAATAAATAGTTTAATTTCATTAAATACTCTTTACCACCATCTCCGTTTCTTCCATTTTCAAATTCATTAAAGCTTTCAATTAGAAACGCCAATAACATTCTATCACAGCCACCAGAAGTTTCAATAATATATGGCATATATTTTTCCTTTGTCTCTTGATCAATATATGACAAATCAGTACCACTAACTTTTGAGTGATTTCCTAAATCTCAATCTGTTCTATTATGAATTCCTTCCATTTCAGCCCAGCCTCAAGGAAATAAATATTCTATATCACATGCTTTTTTAGCATAATGAGCTAATTTATTTTCAGGATGGTCATGAAAACGCAAATGATCAGGATCAATCCCCAAGCTAATATAAAATTGCATTCTTTCTTCTTTTCAATATTCAAATCATTTATCAGCCTCTTCTGGCTTAACAAAAAATTGTAAGTCCATTTGTTCAAACTCACGTGTTCTAAAAGTAAATGGGCCTGGAGTTATTTCGTTTCTAAATGCTTTGCCAATCTGGCAAATACCAAAAGGAATTTTCATACGTCCTGAATTCACAACTCAATTAAAATTCATATATATCCCCTGACAAGCCTCTCCTCGCAAATAGACTACATTAGCACTATCTTCAACTGGACCAACA
The DNA here is from genome assembly GCA_028691405.1 of Minisyncoccota bacterium. Lineage (GTDB taxonomy): Bacteria > Patescibacteriota > Minisyncoccia > UBA6257 > JAKLIH01 > JAKLIH01. The sequence continues at coordinate 6,075 of JAQUZI010000002.1, read as the reverse complement.
AAAGTTTTCATCATAACATTAAATTTCTTTGGAGACATTAATTCACCATTACATATAGGGCATGTATTATCTTTTAATTCGTCTTGTTTAAATCTCTTGTGACAGTTTTTACATTCAACCAATTCATCAGCAAAACCAGCTGACAAATGTCCAGATGCTTCTCATACTTTTGGAGACATTAAAATTGCCGAATCAATTCCAACAATGTTTTCATGATGTCTTGTCATGTTATTTCACCAAGCTTTTTTCAAGTTATTTTTTATTTCAACGCCATAAACGCCATAGTCATAAGAACTCGAAAAACCACCATAAGGTTCAGATGAAAGATTAATAAAGCCATTGTCTTTCAAAAAAGCAACTATTTTTTCCATTGTATTTTTTTCTTTCATATATATAATTTAGTTTAATTATAAGATTATACTTAATATGTTTTAATAAATATAGCTATTCTTGTACTCTGCCATAACTGGCATTTAATGTTGCGTCATAAATTTTATTAGACATTAATTCTCGATAAGCTTTATTAATATTATTTTGAGTAAAGGCATCAACAGCGCTAATACTAGTTTGGTTAATAATTGGAATAGATTGATTGGCTTCACTAATAGTTGGCGCAACCTCAACTTGGAAAATTAATTCATATGGCTTTGATATAACACCTGAATTGGCGGGTAAGTTATCTAATTTCCAAATTAATTTTTTAGAAAAAGTATCAAATGTAAAGTCAGCATTTGTATAACTCGTTGAATACTTATTAGTATAATTAGCATAGTAAGGCAAATCAGTAGTAATAACAACATCGTTAACCGCATTTAAATAGTTCTTAACTTTCATGTGAACTGTATAACAAGTTTTTTGACCAACTTTCAAAGGCAATGTTCCACAATTACTAATTGTAGTCTTGTTATCTTTAAAGAAACCAGAAATTTCCAAAGACAATCCGGCATTAAGCTTTACTGTTGCTGAGCTAGTAGCTTTAATTTTAGAATTTTCTTCTAACCCTATTGGCGGTGTTAAACTTTCCATCGTAGCTACAATACCTAATTTAATATTTTTATCTTCAAAAGTTTTAACATCAAAATTATCACTAATAGGTATAGAGAAAGCAATATTTCCCTCTTGTCCCGGGTTTAAAGTTGCAAAAGCTGGTATTTGAACCTCATTTCAAGTTATTGTTTTATTCCCAAAAGTGAAATATCCTTTATTTGGTAATAATTTTTTATAATCAAAATAATCTCCTTCAAAAACAACCTTTAATACCATATTATTTAGAGGAACACCATAATTATTTTTATAATGAGCTAATACATTTAAAGTCTCACCTAATGAAGCAGAATAAATACTTCTTTCATTAATTAATAAATCAAGATTTAAAGGATTATTTACTAACGAAACAACTGATTCGGCTTTTCCCATAACTAAAAATTCATCTTTATCTTCTAAATTAATACCAACCAATGCTTCAAATTTTTTATTCTCCCCTCCTTGGCTGCTCATATTTCCAGAAAATTTAATATTTCCTTGCTCTAGCTTTTTAACAAAACCTAAATCAAAATCATTGCCGTTTCTAATGACTTCTTGATCGCTAAAGCCAAAATTAAATTCTTCAGGGTAATTTAATCTTAACACTAGGTGTTCAAAATCTTGTTGAGATTGATTGTTTCACATAACATTCATATCAAAACTAGTTTCAGGTAAAACTTGATTTGGCCCAGAGATATTTAAATTAAAAGCTGAGCCATTAATTAAAACATTAAAGTTTTGATCTTTTTTAAACACAGAAGAAAAGCCTTGAGGCTTGTACTCAAAAGAAGAATTAACCTTTAATTTATCGCCTGTTAATCCAAAAAAATTAACATCAATTTCTTTTTCGATTATTTCTTTTGGAGCAATATCACCTAAAATAATAACAGGAGATGAATTGAATTCTTGATCATAAGCATTTTCAGGCAATTGAATTTTAATTTGAGAATTTGATAAAACTAACCTTGTGTTATTCTCACACACAAATTTAATTTTTTGAATTTCTCCAGCTCTAACTTCTTTTGGGCTTTCGATTTGAAAATTAACACTCCCTGGGGATAGTAATTTTCATCCAAAATAGCCGCCTACAATTAAAAGAATTGTAGTCAACATACCAAAAACAAATAATTTAGTTGAATTGTTTTTCATATTAATGTGTTTTTAAAAGTATTTCTTAATATATTTGATATAGTTTTTTAAAAAAGTATAAATATCATTATACCTTAATTCTATTGGTTCATTTAATTCTCTCTTAACAATTTCAGCAAAATCAAGATTGGTTAAAACATCAACAGATTTAAATAATTGTCATGAGATAGGCTTCATATTTTTACCACAATCTTCACAACAAAAACCCCATTTATGATTATCAAAATATATCTTTTTTTGATCTTTAAATTTTTTTTGACAATTAATGCAAGTAGAAATATTTGGTCCAAAACCTAATATTTTAATAAATTTAGCTAAAAAATTAAGTTCAACAATTTTTGAATTTCACTGCTCTAAATTGTTAATACTTAAATTAAATAAATTTCAAACCAAACTATCAGGTTGTTTAAACTCAGTAAAAGAATTAATAACATCTGATATTCTGGTATAAACTCTAAATTTATTTAAATTTTTATGCGTTTTTAAAAAACTCTTTTTTACTAGTGCAGTTGTGATCAACCCTTTATCTGACATGGGAACAAAAACTATTTCTATTAAAGAGGGTGGCTCTAATTGGGCGCTTAATTTTGATAAAGGCTTTCTCACTGCCTTTGCAATTAAATGTATTTTACCATATTTTTTAGTAAAAAAACAATATTCCCTATCGAATTCTCTAACTTCTTTTTTATTTAACACAAAGCCATATGTTGTAAGCATAATCTATATTTATATATAGCAAAGTATAACATAAAATTAAGAAATAATAAAGTGTTTAAACCAAAAAACCAACCTATAAATAGGCTGGTTTTTGGTTTAAAAAACTTCGATATAAGTTGATTTGATTCCAAACTCTATAGCTTCTTGTCTGTCATTAAATCAAATATCTACTCTATCGTCATATTTTGTGTTCATCCTGTCCTTTACAACAAAGACTTTGTCTCCATAAATACCCGGTATTCTGACCTTTGTATTAAATGGTAAGAAATTAGCAGCAATAATACCGTCTTCGACGTAATGACCAGAAGCAGTGATGAAAGGATCATCATCGCATTGATCAACCGTTGAAGAATATGCAGTTACTTTTACTTTAATTTTTACAGGAGACATATTCTTTCTTTGGCTACTAATTGGCTCTAAAAATAGAGCATTATATGAGTAGTAGCTTTGAAAAGGAACAACTACGGATGAAGCTTCGTTTCATGATAAAAATTCAGCTTGACCTAGGTTTAAAAATAAACCCATACACGCTATTACTAATAATAACTTATTAACGAATAGTGGTCTGATTTTGCTGAATAAAAGGCTTAATTTAGTTTTTAAGCCCCCGCCAGTATCCATAATTAAAATATCTTTCATTTCTGAAAGATACATATATTATACCATACAGGAGTTTTATAGTCAATAGGGTCTGTGGAAAACTCAAAATAGGCTATTTTTCACCATCATTTCAAAGTTCTTCGCTAATTTTAGTTAAAATAGCATCAGTTACGCTAAATTGGAACTTATAACTATTAACATTTATTAATATATTAAATGTCAATATTGGTAAACTTATTGATGTTTTCTGGCCTATTTCGGCTAATCATATTTCCGGTTTCTGCGATTTGTTAACCCCGTTAGTATTATTAAAAACATCATCTACTATATTTTCTATTTTTTGTTTTGCCTCTCTAACCGGTATTTTTGTTGTTACTGTTACCGGTATTACCATTCTTATTCTATTATGACTTTTGACATAATTAGTAATTGGGCTACTAGATATTTTGCTGTTAGGCACAATTACAATATTATTATTTAAATTCCTAATTTTAACTGAATTTAGACTCATATCTTCTACTACCCCTTTAATTGACTGACCGTCGTCTATAAAATCACCAACTTTAACCTTTTCCTCAGCTATTATTTTAATACCAGCAATAAAATCAGTTAAAGTATTTTGCAAAGACAAACCAACAACTAAACCAGCAATTCCTAAACTAGTTAGAATTGGCGTAATAGATATTTTAAGAATTGATAAAATAACCATTAAGGCGATTAAAAAAATAATCACCCCAACAATATTACTAACATATTGAGGTATTTTGGTTGTTTTTTTCTGAGATTTTAACCAGTACCCTATAAAAAAAGCTAATGATCTAGCAACAATGTATGCCACTAAAATAACAAGGGCTATTTTGTAATATAAATTAGCTTGACTTGTAATATTATAATTAAAAAATTTTATCAGGGCTTGTTTAAAACCAATAACCAAAATAAATCAATGTACTGTTGACATGAAAATATTAACCAAAAAATCATCAATATAATTAATTGTTTTATTTGTAACTCTTTTTAAATAATATCAAATTAAATAATCAACCAAAGAAGCCAAGATTATAGAAAAAAGAAGTATCAAGGATCCTTGAACGATATTGTTTTTCCATATAATATTTAAATAATAAAATGAATCCATACTAATTATATAATTTATATATATGTAGTATAAAGTAATTTTTAAAAAAAATCAATAAAAAAACTGGGTTAACCAGTTTTTAATGTGCCCAGGGAGGGACTCGAACCCACACTGGATCGCTCCAAAAGGATTTTAAGTCCTTCGCGTCTACCAATTCCGCCACCTGGGCATTAGTAAAAGTATAACAAATTTTTGTTAAAAATCAAGAGCTTACTTGTTTATTAATATTTTTTCTAAATCAGCCAATAATATTTTCTTATCAAAGTTTTCTTTTAAGCAAGCAAAGGCATTGCTTCCTTTTTCAATTAAGTCTTCATTGTTTTTAATTTCTAGTATTCTTTTATAAAAAATAACAGGATCATTTGTTTCCATTACAAAGCCAAAATCATTATTAACAATTAATCTAGAAGCTTCCCCTTCTAAATTAATTAAGATAGGTTTATTTGCGAACATGTAATCAAACATCTTAGAAGGTATGTTTTTACGAAAAGCATCGTTAATTTGATATGTAATTACTCCTAAATCGCACTCATTAATCAAATGAAACATATCTTCTTTAATTTGATAATCAAATAATACTATATTATTTAAATCGTATTTATTAATTTTATCTATTATTTGTTTTTTCAAAGGGCCCTCACCGATTATAAAAAACTTAATATCGCTGTTTTCTTTCTTGGCAATGATTGCTGTTTCTACTAATAAGTCAACATTTTGGGCAAAACCTAGTAGCCCTGAATAAAAAACTTTAAACTCCAAAGACTCTCTTTCCAAGCTAGATTTTATAAATAAATTCTTTGATATATCAAAACCATTAGGAATATAAAAAGTCTTATGTTTTAAATTATAATCAGAAAAAACATCTATAAAAGAATTTGTATTTACAATAATTTTGTCTGCAAATATATATGCTTTTCTAACTAATTTTTCAATCAAATTAGTTATTCAATTCTTTTTAATTATTTTTAAAGACACTGCCGCTTCTGGCCATAAGTCTCTAATATCTACAACTAATTTTACTTTTCTAATTTTTGCATACAAATACCCTAATATCAATAAACTTATTGGTGGAGAAGAAACAAATAATACATCTGGCTTAGTCATTCTAAATAAATTAATAAAACTTGAAAAAGCAAAACTAAAATAATTTAGATAACGTCACAATTTAGAACTTGTAACTTTTGGAATAATTAAAAAGCTACGTCAAATATTAGCATTTTCATATTTTTCCTTACTAAGTCATTTTATTTTTCTATCCCCAATAATTTTACCTAAAGGGTGATTTGGAAAACCAGTAAGCACATTAATCTCATGGTTTGATCCTAAATATTCAGCTATATCAGTAACTCTGTTTGAAGCAGCATTTCTTTCTGGATAAAAGTATTGTGTATAAATCAATATTTTCATATTTTAATTTAAATATTTTTCTTTAATGTCAATTTGAAAAGACA
>JAQUZI010000027.1 GCA_028691405.1 Minisyncoccota bacterium | reverse complement strand
TGTCATATGAAAAAATATTAAGAGAAATAAATAGTAGGCATCCCAATAATCCAAAATTAGCCAACATGGCTGCGGCAACTATTAAAAACTTAATAGACAATAATAATTAATATCATACAAAAAGTATAAACATGTTTTAAAAAACAAAAATAAATTACAAGAGTTGAAAGAATAAATAATTAAAATGGAAAATTTCAAAACACTATATAATAAATTAAACAAAGAGCAAAAACAAGCTGTTGATACTATTCAAGGGCCTGTTATTGTAAATGCTGGTCCAGGAACAGGCAAGACACAAATTTTAAGTTTAAGGATTGCCAATATACTAAAAGAGACTGATACTGATCCAGAGAATATATTAGCTTTAACATTTACCAATGCTGGTGTTGTTTCCATGCGAGACAGACTGTCTTCTATTATCGGAAGTTCGGCATACAATATAGAAATCAATACCTTTCATGGTTTTTGTAACAATATTATTAAAGAGCACCCAGAATATTTTCCTGAGTATACTGAGTTTAGTAATATAGACGATATTACTAAATTAAAGATAATTAAGAATATTTTAAATACTAATAAATTAAAAGAAATAAGTAAATATATAAATGCTAAAAGTATTGCAAGTATTATTTCTAAATTAAAACAAGAAAATGTTTCATATCAAAATTTAAGAGATATAGCCGAAAACGCTAAAAAAGAATTAAAAAAAGAAGACTATTATTATGTAAGACCAAAAGCCGGTAAAGAACATGCTGTAAAACAAGAGTATTACAATGATTTAGGTAAAATAGAAAAAAATATAGACCTAAGCTACATCTATGAAGAATACGAAAAAGCTTTAATTGAAAATCGCTATTATGATTATAACGATATGATATTATTGGTATTAAAAAAAATGGAAGAAAATGAAAACTTTTTATTCGATCTTCGTGAAAAATATTTATATATTTTAGTTGATGAATTTCAAGATACTAATTTAAGCCAATATGGAGTTTTAACAACATTAGCTGGCTTTGATGATTTTCCTAATTTATTTGTTGTTGGTGATACTAAACAAGCGATTTATAGATTTCAAGGAGCTAGTAACTATAATTTTATAAATTTTAAAGAAAAATATCCAAGAGCAGTAACAATAGATTTAATTAATAATTACAGATCAACTCAGCAAATACTTGATTCCGCATTCTCTTTAATTCAAAAAGATAGAGAATTAAAGAGTAATCAAGAAAAGGGTAAAAAAATACAAGTTGTAAAAAATATTAATCAAAAACTGGAAGCATATTTTGTTGCTAAAAAAATACAAGAATTAAAAACAGATTTAAATAATATTGCCGTATTGTATCGTAGCCACAAGGATAGTTTTGAATTAATTGATATTTTACAAAAACTAAACATTCCTTTTAATGTTAAAGATAAAAATGGTGTTTTTGGGGATTTAGACATTGAAAAATTTATTATTTTATTAAAAACAATAGAAGATTATGGCAATGATAAGCATTTAGTGAATGCTATGCATATTGATTTCCTAAATTTAAATGAAATTGATGTCTACAAATTTATTGATAAATATTCTACCAATCATTTAAATCAAAATCTTTATGATATAGACTATTCTGATATAAAAATGAAGGATAAAGATTCTTTTAATAATTTCTTTAAAAATCTAGCAAAATGGCATAAAGATTCAAAAAACATGCCAATAAATGAATTTATTACTCATATTATCAATGAATCAGGCTTTTATAACCACTTATTTAAAAGTAAAGAAGTTATTAATAAATTAAATAAATTATCCGCTTTAATAGATTATATAAAAGAAAAAATACAAATTAACAAAAATTATTGCTTAAAAGATTTTATTTCAGATATTGATATTGCCAAACAAGAAAATATTGATTGAAAAATAGAGGCTATTGATTCAAATGGCATTAATTTAATGACTGCTCATGGCGCCAAAGGCCTTGAATTTGATTATGTTTTTATTCTCTCTGCCAATCCATGTTATTGAGAGGACAAAAAAGCATATAAGGCAATATCTCTTTTAGAGGAGGTAATAAGAGGAGACGACAAAGAAGAGAAAATTAATGATGAAAGAAGGTTGTTTTATGTCGCATTAACTCGAGCTAGAAAAAATGTATATATATCATATTTAAAGTCTAAAGATGAAAAACCTTTAAATCCTAGTCGGTTTATTACTGAAATAAAAGAAGAGCTAAAAGAAGAAACAGAAATTGATAATAAAAAAGAATATGATCAAGAAGGGTTAGATTTTAAAACAATTAAAAAGCCAAAAGATATTTTAAACAAAGATTTAATTAAACAAAAGTTTTTAGAAAAAGGCTTATCACCAACTTCTTTAAACAATTATTTGCAATGCCCATGATCTTTTTTTTACAGAAATCTATTTCGAATTCCGGAATTTAAAAATTCTAATTTATGTAAGGGAACAGCAATGCATACTGCCATTCAAAAAACCTATGAAGAATATGCTAGAAATGGAATTGTAACCGAAGATTTTTTAATCCAAGAGTTTAAAAAAGCAATAAATAGAGAACCAATTTTAAAAGAAGAATACGAAAAGATTAAAGAAGAATCAATAGAGTCTTTGAAAAAATATTTTAAAGAAAATTTTGATGAATTTAAAAAACCAGGACTTAATGAATACAAAATTAAAGATGTTTTTATTGAGGATATTCCTGTTACAGGGAAATTAGATAGGATTAATTTCATTCAAGATACAAAAAAAGTTGATGTTATTGATTTTAAAACAGGAACACCCAAAAGTAGAAATGATGTATTAGGGGAAACAAAATCAAGCAAAGGCAATTATCATTCTCAATTAGTTTTTTATGCTTTATTAATTAAATATCATAATAACAAAAAATACATATTTAATAACGGTATTATTGATTTTGTTGAGCCTAAAAAAAATGGGGATTTTATAAAACATGTGTTTTCGGATATTAATGATACAAAAATTGATGAATTAGAGGAATTAATTAAACAAGTATCAAAAGATATACTAGAATTAAAGTTTTGAGATCAGTATTGCGATGATCCAGATTGTTTTTACTGCAAATTAAGAAAAATGATGGATTAAATTGTATTTTATATAATTAAGTGTTATAATTAATATAAATACTAAAAAATAAATATGAACAAAAAAACATTACTAATTATTGCTTTATTGGCTTTATTATTAATTGTATATGTAGTATATGCTAATTATGCAAATAAAAGCAATTTAAATATAAAAACAACTACAACTAAAGAATTAATAGGTGGGGAAACTGATGAACACGGTTGTTTAATTGGTGCTGGATATCAATGATGTCCAAGTAGTCAAGAGTGTCAAAGATTGTGAGAAGGCAATTGTGAGCCGGACTTTATAAAAACAGTTACTTTTGTAGAAACTAAAGACAATTGAATTATTTATTATGAAGAACCAGGCAAGCCAGCTTTAACTACAGCATTTTTGTTTGATTCAAATTGTAGTGTAAACGGCGCTTCATGCCAAGAACTAAAATTTAAAACAGGGGACAAAGCTGACATTAAAGGTATAACTGTTGATGACTATATCCTAATAACGGAATTAAGTTATTAATTATGAGAAAGAAAAAAAGAAACAACACTTTTAAATGAATTGTTTTCATTGTATTTTGTTTAATTATTTGAATATTATTTAAAAATTTTAATGCATTTTTAAACGAGAATAAATCAAATAATGAAAATTCTTCAACTACAACTACAACTATTGTTAGCATTCAATATGAAACAAAGAAAATAAATGAAGAAAAAGAAGCATATACTATTAATGTTTCTTATCCATATTTTAATATCGCTTTTATAGATGATAATATTGATAGTTTTATTCATAAAAGCATAGAGGATTTTAAAAATTATACTGAACCTCCGGTTTCATCAAGCTATAAAAATGTATTAGATATCGTTTATGATGCTTACTTAGTATCAGATAATATTATTAGTATTCGTTTTATTGATGCTGTTTATACTGGTGGAGCTCATGGTAGCCAACAAGTGGCTACCAAGAATTTTGATTTAAAAACTGGTAGAGAAATACAATTAAAATATTTATTTAAAAATGATACTTATATAGAATATATATCTGATAAAGCGATTGAAAAATTAGATAGTGACAATATTAGTGAGATTCATTGAATTCAAGATGGGGCTGGGCCTAAATACAGTAATTTTGAAAATTTTACTTATGGTAAAAATGGCGATAGCTTTATATTCCATTTTAACCCCTATCAAGTAGCGCCATATTCTGAAGGAATCGTTACTTTTGAATTACCAGTTGAAGATCTTAAAGAGTTTTTAAGATAGTTTGACAATAAAAATAAATTAATATATAATATTAATAATTAATATTTAAAAAAGCAACATGGAAAACAACAATACTTTTAATAATCTACCCAGCGACTTTAACGTTGACATGGGTATTGATTGATATATTGATGAAATTATTAAACAAAAACCAGATTTTAATGATTTAGATGAAGAGGTTTTAGATCAAATTAAAAAAGATTTAAAACCAAGAATTGAAAATCATATTAATATGGCAATACTTAAAAATATTCCTCAAAATAAATTAGAAGACTTTGAAAAAATTGTTGACAGTAATGACCAAGAAAAAATTCAAGCTTTTTGTAATGAAAATATTCCTGATCTTAAAGAGGTTATAGCTATGGCTCTAATCAGTTTTCGCGATAGCTATATGGGCGATAATTACTAAAACAATAAATTTTAAATATGAAAGAAAAGCCAAAGTGAGATAAAAAAGGAAAAATAAAAGCAGAGGATTTTAATAAAAAATTTGAGGATTTAATAAAACAAATCAGAAAGGTATTAGTCTCGTTACCTAAAAGTATTAAAGACAAGTTTACAGAAGAGGAAGCTATGGTATTTATTAAAGACACATATCTTTCAAATAAACAAAATCTAGATAAAGCTAGTGATGAAGAAAAGAAACTAATTAAACATTTTGAAAAGAAAGTTAATTTAAAAACAAATGAAACTTCGGGTGTAGTTTTGTCTGCCTTAGAATACATTCAAAAAACAGGAGACACTAAAGAAAGCATTAAAGATGCTAGAAAAGAATACAAGTTAAGGAATGTTTCTAAAAGCTATAAAACAGACAAGTTAAGTTTAAATAAAAAAAGAGAAGATATATCTAATATAGACAGAGATGCTTTGCATGAAGATAGGGTTTACTCAGAATTATTAATTAAAATTTCAGCGCCAGAGGAAATATCAAAAAATCTTAAAAATTTATGGAAAAAATATCTTTCTTCTAAAAACAACATAGATAAAACAGAAAATCAAAAAAACTTTTTGATTGAATATAACAAATATACAAAAGCTTTAGAAAAAGTTTTAAAAGTTTTTTATGAGACAAATCCTAATTTAGAAGGAGAAATAGAACAAGAAGTATTTAAAAAATTAAAAGAAGTAACAGATAATAAAAAAACCCTTAAAAAATTAGTATCTGAATACAAGAAAATTCAACCAGATAAATTCTATGACAAGAAAGTTAAAAAAATGTCTAAAGAATTAGAGCCAACATTTATTCTTAATGATATATTTTTTAAAGCTTACAAATATTTAGAAATGAAGAATAGAGCTAGAGACAAATATATAGCTGATAAAAAATTTAATATTAATGAATACCAGTTTGAAGAATTTGCTGAATCTAGTAAGCCTGAAGAAACAAAAAAACCAGAGAATAAAGAACCAGCTAAACCTAAACCAGAAGAATCACCAAAAGAACCCCCTAAGACTGAAGGACAAGAAAATAAAGAACCAGCTAAGCCTGAAGAAACAAAAAAACCAGAGAATAAAGAGCCAGCTAAACCTAAACC
>JAQUZI010000026.1 GCA_028691405.1 Minisyncoccota bacterium | reverse complement strand
ATAGTAGTTAAATAACAAAAAGGCCTCTTTTAAAAGAGGTCTTTTTAATTGACTTTTTTTAAAAAATAATTTACCATATAGGCAAGAGATTGATATTTATAAAAGATAATCAATTAGACAATATATTTTTTAATTTAATATAAAAAAATAGAAATAAGAATTTTTTATAAATCTTAACAGCTTTAATCTGTGTATTTGTGATAGAGGCAAATTTTATTAATGTAGATATATTTATAGCGACATCCATTATTAGGTGAAACGCAATTTCTGCTGATATATGTGTAGTAATTGGAATCGGAGCGAGTAGATATAGCTATAGAAAGATTGTCCTTATAGGTCCAACTGGCTTTGAATTTAATACGGAAGCCACAATAATAACTTTTGTTTATGAGTTAGAAATGATACTTCCAATTATATTGGATATTATAAATACCAAACAAAATAAATAAAATAAATGAAAATAATTTTTAAAAATGATATCAAAAGAGAGGTGAATATTTTTTGAAAATATTTATATTTAGAAAAAAAATCTTTTTATAAATGAATTATATTCAAAAAATTCCCTAAACTAGAACTTATTCTTGAAAAAACTAAAACTGAAGATGAACAAAAAAAAGAAATTGAAAATTACATAATTTCTTATAGGTATTTGAAAAAAAACATTATTGAAAAAGCAGAACAGGAAGAAAGAATAAAATTATCAAAAAAAGGAGAGAAAGTCTTGCTAATGTTAAGTAAGATTATGGAATTTACATTTGACAAAGAGACAGAATATACTATTATTTCGTCTATTTTGCCATTTTCTCCATTTGAAAAAAATAGCTTTTATTTTTCGATATTAAGCAAAACTGAAGAAGCAAAAAAACAATATAATGACATATTGTTTTTGTTAGCCCACGAGGTTTCACACTTTATTTTGTTTGATATATTGAGATCAAAGCAAATTAAACTATATCCTCATGAACTATATTTTTTGAAAGAGATACTGGCAGTGATAGTGTTAAAAGACAAGCCGCTAATCGATATTTTATGTACTGAAAATTATAAAGGCAATAATATTTTGCATAGATTGTGTGTAAGAGATGGTGTGGAGGTCAAAAATATAGTAGAATATTTTGAAAAAGTATATTCAGATAAAAAAATTCAAGGTAGCAATTTTGAAGAATATCTAGACTTAATGATAGAAAAAATAAGAAGTATTTCTGGAGCACTCAAGCACAAATATTCACTTTGGATGGATAAAAAGCCAAAGTCGGGGAATGAGCAAGATTTTTTAAAAAATTATAGAAGGGCGATACCGTTAGATTCAAAAGTTGACAAAACATAAAAAAATGTTTAAAAAATACAACATTCCTTCGGTAGAAAATAAAATTAAAAAATTATTAATAATAGAATAATGATTAATCCAGATGATATTCAAATGTTGACTACAAAAATACAAACACAAGATATTAACATTGATAGAGAATATATTCAAAATCTTTTTCTTTATTTTTTATGAGCAAAAGGAATCTCGACATATTTTATTTAAAGGCGGAACTGCCTTGAGAATTGTATTTCAAAGCCCTTGCATCTCAGAAGATTTAGATTTTTCAACTAATAAAATTTTTTCTCTAAAAGATATAGAACAAATAATTATTAAAATTAAAAGCAATAATTATGAAAAATATTAAAAATAAAAAGATTGCCTTATTTGGCGATCAAACAATCCGACGTCATTGAGACGATAAAAAAGAATTGTGATATTTCTCAGTGATTGATGTTGTCGGGACTCTAACAAACTCAAGCAGGCCTAGAAAATACTGAGACGATCTAAAAAGAAGGTTAGAAAAGGAAGGAAGTGAGTTGTCCGATAAAATCGGACAACTGAAAATGATATCTAGCGACGGCAAATACTATCTTACAGACGTAGCAGACACTGAAACAATGCTTCGCCTTATTCAATCTATTCCATCTCCTAAAGCTGAACCTTTCAAACTTTGATTAGCCAAAGTTGGCTATGAAAGACTAGAAGAAACGGCTGATCCAGAGCTAGCTATCAATAGAGCCTTAAAAACATATTCAAAAAAAGGATACAGTCAAAGCTGAATTAATCAAAGACTTAAAAGCATTGAAATTAGAAAAGACTTGACGGATGAATGAGAAGAGCGAGGCGTCAAAGAAGGACTAGAATTTGCAATTTTAACCAATGAAATAACTGAAGCATGAACAGGTATGACTACTAAAGAATACAAAAATTTAAAAGGACTTAAAAAAGAAAATCTTAGAGATAATATGACCAACCTAGAATTAGTTTTGAATATGTTAGCCGAAACAGCTACAACGGAAATTTCAAAAACAAAAAAACCAGGAACTTTTTCAGAAAACAAAAAAGTAGCAAAAGAAGGTGGAAATATTGCTGGTAGTGCAAGAAAGAGAATCGAAAGTAAAACTGGTAAAAAAGTCATTACAAATAAAAATGCAAAAAAACTTTTAAAAATTTAATATTATGTTTCCGAAATATGATATTGATAAAATTAAATATTCTGTAGACGATATAACTTTTGAAAAGGCAGTTGATTTATATAATAATAAAAAAGTAAAAAACTTTCAATTTTATAGTAATGGTTTTGCAGCCATAGTTGAAGGGACTCAGAAGTATCATGTCCATGTTAGTTTAACGAACATTAATCGTGGTGTCTGTGATTGCTATTTAGGGCAAAATGGCATTTTATGCAAGCATATTATTGCTTTGGGAATTTATGCAGTTTTAGGCGGAACAAAAATGAAAAAAGAAGATATGGAGCCAATTGGAGAATTGAAATTAAGAGGCATTATTGGCGAATTAAACGAAGAGGAGTTGGAATGATTTAAGAAAAAAACATCAGAAGCGTTGAAATATCTCAAGCCATATCTAGGGCCTTCTAAAACATGAGACGCCAATCAGGCGTCATTGGCAAAAGGTTGCAATATGTTAACAGATATTTTTAATAAAATCACAATAAGCTTGCAAACCACAGAATTAATTATTAAAACTTTATTAAAAGTTGATAAAAAACTTAGTAATGCAGGTATAGACGATTCAAATGGTATAGTTGGTGGATTTTTAGAAAATGCTGGTTATTTTTTAAATGATTTTGCTAAAATAAATCCAGAATGTGTAAAAAAATTTAAATTGCTATATAAACAAAAAACATCTTTTGATTGAGATAAGCCTTTACTGGAAACACTAGAAAATACTATATAATAAAAAAAGGGCGGGGTGTAAATCTTGGTTTGAAATTTCCAGTTTCTTACCAAATTTAACGCCTTTTTTGAATATCATATATTATCGCGCTTAGGAATGAAATCCAAGCTTCCTCTATTGACTTTTTTAATATATTGTTATATAATATATTAAAATTAACAAATTCATTTTTTACGTAATATGACCAATAAACTGAATTGAGCTTTAACATCAGAAAAGCTCCAAAATAAGAAGATAAGCCTGTTCACACCTAGTGGTTTTTTCAGCATTCTTAATGTTTCTGAAAATGCAGGCAAAAGTCTTTTGAGTACGTATACTCGAAAGGGTTTTTTCATAAAAATAAAAAATGGTTTTTACATTATTAAAAATTCTAAAATTAGTGATTTTGAAATAGCTAATAAAATATATAAACCTTCATATGTTTCATTCGAGACTGCATTGTCGTACCATAATATACTTCCAGAAACAGTTTATTCAGTAACATCCGCGACTAGCAAGGCTAGTAGGAACTATATAATACTTAATAAGTCTTTTGTTTATCACCGGATCAAGAAAGAATTGTTTTTTGGCTATAACACTATTAATATTAATGGCCAAACAATATGGATGGCTGATAAAGAAAAAGCTTTATTAGATTATATCTATTTTGTCGTTTTAAAGAAAAAGCCAGATAATGATAGGTTAAATACCAAAGATATATCAATAACAAAGATAAAAAAATATTTGAAAAAATACAACAATCCACTACTTGAAGAAAAAATTAAAAAACTATTAATAATCAAATAATGATTAGCCCAGACGATATTCAATTATTAGCTACAAAATCTCAAACTCGAGATGTTAATATTGCCAGGGAATATATTCAAAATCTCTTTCTTTCTTTTTTCTATGAGCAAAAAGAAGCCAGAAATATTCTTTTCAAGGGTGGGACCGCATTGCGAATTGTATTTCAAAGCCCTCGCTTTTCCGAAGACTTAGATTTCTCAACCAATAAATTGTTTTCTTTAAAAGGAATAGAGCAAATAATAATTAAAGCTATAAGCGACATTGAAAACATAGGCGTTAAAACTGATATTAAAGAATCGAAATCTACTACCGGAGGATATCTCGGCATCATTAATTTTAAATTTCTTGAGTATAACATAGATATATACTTAGAAATTTCTTTTAGGAAAAAAGAAGATATAAAAGGCGAAGCTTTTATTATAAATAATTCTTTTCTACCCTCGTATTTATTAGTTATGTTATCTCAAGATCAAATGATTGCTGAAAAAATTCAAGCCACATTATCAAGACAGAAACCAAGAGATTTTTTTGATATTTATTTTCTTTTACGAGGAGGTATGATTAATGCTTCTAATAAAATACTTTTAAAATCAGTTAAAGGCACTATTGAAAAAACAAAAATTAACTTTAGTAACGAGCTTAAAACATTTTTGCCTATTCATCAACACCTTATTATCAAAGATTTTAAAAATAATTTGTTAAGAGAAATTGATAGAATTTAGCTTTATTAACATTTTTTAATTATATATATTCCTTGTTGACTTGATTGTTAAAGTTTGTTAAAATATTGATATATTTAAAGATACACAATGGTATTTAAAACAAAATTCAAAAAAACATTTACAACTTTTATTATTAGTATCCTAATATTGCTTTTAAGCAATATTAGTGTTTTTGCTTTTAATATTAATGATAAAATAAATATCTATAATACAAGCGATATTGAAAGCCGCAATCAAATTGATATTACTAATATTAAAAATACTAACTATATTAATTTCCATGTTGATAAGAATTGATGGGATCAGTTATCTAAAGCCAATAAAGCCAAAGTAGACAATTTTATTAATATACTTTCTTCTGAATTTGAATACAATATCTATATTAAAATATTAAAAATATTTCCTGATGTAAGACAGTGGTTAAGCTTTGAAGATAGAATTGATTTAGTTTTTACACCAATGTCTAGTGGCATACAAGGATATGTTCGTTGAGATGATTTTAATACCAAAGAACAAAGCAAAACATCTAATGATGGTAATATTATTTATATGAATTCCTTAAATGTTGTAAACCCTAGTATTTCTAATAATGTTTTGTTTTCATTCTTCTCTCATGAATTAATGCATTTAATTACATATCACGAAAAAAATTTAAAATATAATTTAGAAGAAGAAACATGATTAGAAGAATTGCGTAGTGAATATTTGGCTAATTATTTAGGCTATAACAAAACCAAAGATTCATATTTAAATTTTAGACTTCAAAATGGTGTTAGCTTAACTAATATCAATTTAGTTGATTGAGATAATACTAGTAACTCTTATTCATTAATTAATTTATTCAGTATTTATTTAGCTAATCGCTTTTCTGAATCAATTATCTTTGATACATTAAAGTCAAATTATATTGGGATTAGTTCTATTAATCACTTCTTAAGCCAAAATGGCTATTCTGAAACTTTTAAAGACATTTACCAGGATTGAGTTATTGCTAATATTATTAATGACTGTAGTGTTGATAAGAATTATTGTTATGAAAACATTGGTATTCATATTAATATTCCTGGTACTAGCTTCTATCTGCCACTTCAAAACAACAGCGTTTTGTCTATTAGTGATTCTCTAAGTAATTACCAAACTAAATATCAAAAAATTGTTGGTGGATCTGATAATTTAGAAATAATTATTGAAAATTCAGATAATAATATTTTTAAAAAATTGCCATACATTTTAATTGATAAAGAAGGGAATAAAACATTAAACTTTTTTGATTTTAAAAGCCAATTAGTTCAAAAAGCATATATATCTAATTATTCTCAAAAATATGTTAATATCATTATCATTCCTATGTTTGCTAGTAGTAATGATGTAAAAACACAATTATTTAAATGGCATATAAATAGCACTCAAAGATCAGGAGATATACCAACTAAACCGGTTGTTAGAACAACAGCTACATCTAAGGAAGAGTCAACAACAACTACTACTACCCAACCAGATAATACTAATACAACCCCAATTATTATTAATATTATTTCACCCGAAAAAATTAAACCAATATATAATACTGTTATATCAAGCATTAAGAACTTTTTCTTAAGAATATGAAGTTGGGTTTTCTAAAAATTGTCAA
>JAQUZI010000025.1 GCA_028691405.1 Minisyncoccota bacterium | reverse complement strand
CCTTATTAACATTTTGACCACCACTACCAGAAGATCTAATGAAATTAAATTCAATTTCATCACCAATAATTAAATCAGACAAATTTTGTTCTTTTTTAAGCATATTAACATTTTATTAAATATATTGTATCACAAAACAATAATAAAATAAATATCTAAATTTTAATCTTTATTTATAAATTTCAATTAATTTTTTATTGTTAATTTAGAAATAATTTGATTTACAAAATCATTATTAACAATACCTTCTTTTTCTAAATATTCCAAAACATCTATTGCATTTACTACAGTTTTTGTTTTGTATCCTTTATTTTCTAATCTTTCTTTACCGCCTCTCTGTCAATCTAAAAAAGCAACTATTTGAACTATTTTTAAACCAGATTGCTCAAGCGTATTTATTGCTATTTGTTTTTTTGTCCCGTTAACAATAACATCATCCACGACTAAAACTCTTTGATTTAACTCATATCTGCCTATTATATTTTTATCCTTCCCGTAATTTTTAAAATTTACACGAGGAGTTATCATTGGCTTATTAAATTTTTTAGCTAAATCTCAGGCTATAGTGCTAGAACCTAAAGGAACATCAGCGACTAAATCAAAATCTGTTGGATCTATAATTTTCGCGTATTCTTCTATCAATTTTTTATGAGTATCAACTCAGGATCTAACCTCTCTAATATTAAAATATAAAGGCAGTATTGGTGAATTAGATCTAGGATTATGCTCTTTTAAACCATCGTCATTTATCAAAATAATTCCATTTTTTACAAGCTCTATTATTAATAATTTTAAATTATCTCCCATCTTTGCTTTTTAAATTTATTTAATTTTTATCTTTTATATACCCTTACTAATTAGTAATTACCCTTCCTTTATCTCATAAAAATTATCACAAATTAATTGCAAGTTGTCATTTCTTATATCTACTTTGCCTTCCGCTACCACTATTTTATTTTCACATAATTGACAATTACTTTTTTTAGAAATATTTTCTAAAGTTCTTGGGAATATAACCGCATCTAAATTCTTTTGACTATCGCTCAATGACAAAAACATCATTTGATCTCCCTTCTTAGTCAATACTTTTTTAATTCTTGATACCATACCAAAAACTTTAATTTTCTGACCTAACATTCTGTTACTTAACAAAGAAATTTCATAAACATCTTTCCCTCCTTTTTCTTTTATTTTATTTAAAGGATGATCAGATATATATACCCCCAATAATTCCTTTTCCCAACTCAATACTTCTAAACTAGTAATACTTTCATCTTTCTGATCTAAGTCTTTAAATATCTTTTCACTCATTATGCTTTTATTTGAGTTATCACTTCCACCAAACAAACTTACTTGTTTGGTATTTTTTTCAGATTCCTTTCTTTGATGATAAGATAATATCTCCGGTAATATTTTTAATAATTTTGTTCGCTCACCAAAGCAATCCATTGCTCCGGCTTTAATTAAATTCTCTAAAGATTTTTTATTCATTACAATTGAAGGCACGCGATTTAGAAAATCTTCTAAATCTTTGAATTTACCATTTTCCTTTCTTTCTTCTTCAATTGCATTTGCTACTGCTTCACCCAAATTCTTAATTCCTGCTAATCCGTAGAATATAACCTTAGTGTTATCTTTATCAACACCAAAATCAGCAAAAGAATAATTAACACTTGGTGGTAAAACCTCAATCCCTAATTTCTTGCATTCTTTAATTTCTTTATATATCTTTTCAAAATCACCCATATTAGAAGTCATTAATGAAGCTAAAAATATGGTTGGATAGTATGTTTTAAGTCAAGCTGTTTGAAAAGCAACTCGAGCATAAGCCGCTGTATGTGATTTATTAAAACCATAACTTGCGAAAGGCTCAACCCAAGATCATAATTCTTCTGCTTTTCTTTTCTCTCATTTGTGTTCAACTAAACCATCAATTAATTTCTTCTTCTGGTCCATTAATAATTTATGTATTTTCTTACCAACTGCTTTACGTAAAATATCAGCTTGGCCCAATGTAAACCCAGCTAATGTATTAGCTAATTTCATTAATTGCTCTTGATAAATCATAACCCCATAAGTTGTACCGACAACCGAAGCCAATCTATCATCAATGTATTGTATTTTAGATAAGCCTAATTTATTACTAATATATAGCGGAATAAACTGCATTGGTCCAGGACGATATAATGCAATAATAGCTGATACCTCTTCAATATTACTTACTTTCAATTCTTTTAATAATTTCTTCATTCCATCAGACTCTAATTGAAATATACCAACCGTATCTCCATTCCTTAAAACCTTGTATGGATTTGGATCATCCACATCTATTTTATTAATATCAATATCTTTGTTATAGAGTTTTTTAATAATTCTTAGGCTTTGTTTAATAATATTTAAATTAGCTAAGCCTAAAATATCAATCTTCAACAACCCTAATTTCTCAACATAATCTTTAGAGTATTGAGCTACAACTTCGCCTTCTTTACGGCTTGAAAATTGAACTGGTAAATAATTAGTTAATTCTGTTGGCGCAACAACAATACCAGCCGCATGCGTAGATAAATGACGTGCTACTCCTTCCAATTTCATCGACACATCAATAATTTGCTTCACATCCAAACTAGACATATATAGCTCTTTAAATTCTGGAATTGAATCCAATGCTTCTTGAATTTTCATATTCATTGGAATTGATTTAGCAATCTGGTCACCCAAACTATATGGCAAGCCTAAAGCTCTTGTTACATCACGTACAGCTAATCTTGCTTTCATAATACCAAAAGTAGCAACCTGAGCAACATTTTTCTCACCAAAATGAGATGATATATATTCAATAACTCTCCCTCTATCTTTATCTGCTACATCTAAGTCTATATCTGGTGGTGAAACACGTTCTGGATTTAAAAATCTTTCAAAATACAAATCAAATTTAATTGGATCAACATTTGATATGCCTAATAAATAACAAATAATACTACCCGCAGCTGAACCTCTAGCATTAGCTGGTATTTTATTCTCAATACAAAAATTAACAATATCTCAAACAATTAAGATATAGTCTATATATCCTGTCTTTTTAATAATTTTTAACTCATGTTCAAGTCTATCAATAACATTTTGATCTTTTTCATCATAAAATTCAGGTAATTTCTTATAAATTATATCTCTTAAATATTTTTCATTGTCTGCTACTCCTTCAAATTTAGCACTAGGATAATTTAATGAATCAAAATCAAAATCAAAATTACATTTATCTGCAATTTCAACTGTTTGTTTTAATATCTCTGGTTCATCTTTATAAAATTCATATAATTCTTTTGGATCTTTTAAAGATAAATCAAAATCAGCTAAAGACATTCTATTACTATCATTCATTGTTGCTCCTGATTGAACTGCAAGCAAAACTTCATGAATATCTTTATCTTCTAATCTCAAATAATGAGAGTCACAAGTTAAAACAGTTTTTAATCCATATTTTTTACCTAATTCTCTTAAACATTCATTTACTTTTAATTGTGATTTTGAATTAGGATGATGTTGTAATTCTAAATAAAAATCATCTGTACCTAAAATATCAACATATTCTTTTACTTTCTCTTCGGCTAAATCCATTCCTTTATTTACAATTGCTTGAGCAATCTCACCTTTCATACAGCCTGACAAAAATACAATTCCTTCTTTGTATTGATTTAAAATTTCTTTATCAATTCTTGGTTTGTAATAAAAACCCTCTAAACTAGCAATACTAACTAATTTACATAAATTCTTGTATCCTATTGCATTCTTACATAAAGCAATTAAATGGTAATTTTTAGCATCAGTTTTCCCTTCTTTCTGATCTCTTCTTCTTGGTGCTACATATAATTCACAACCAATAATTGGTTTTATATCTGCTTTCTTGCATTTTTCATAAAATTCAACTGCACCATACATATTTCCATGATCAGTAATAGCAACTGAAGTCATTCCTAATTCTTTAACACGTAAAATAAGGTCATCAATTTTAGATAACCCATCTAACAAGCTAAAGTGAGTATGAACATGTAAGTGAACAAAATCCATGGCTATTTTCTTAAAAGTTTTTCTAATTCAAGTATAAGGAAAATATCAAAAAAAAGCAAGTTTTGATATATATACTAATTTTGATTAAAATTGTCAACTATTATTTTAATCAATTTTCAACTTTTAAGCTAATATTTTTAAAATTGTTTTCAATTCAAATAATATTTTCAAATTTTTTAAATCAAGTCATTTGTCTTTTAGCAAATTGACATATTTTTGTATATAATTTTTCTTTCATTTCTTTCAAAGAAATTTTTTTATCCAAATACATATTAATATATCTGTATTCTAATCCTAAATCATCTAATCTTTTAGAAGAAATTCCATTTTCTTTTAAATTTTTAACTTCTTCTATCATTCCCATCTTAATTCTTTTATTTAATCTTTTTCAAATTAAATCTTTTGCTTCTTCTCTGTCTCTTTTAATTCCTAAAATTAACACATCTGCTTTAATTGGTTTTTTAACTATCTCTTGTATTTTATTATCTTGTAATACAATTTCTAAAGCCCTAACTAACCTTCTTCTATTTTTACCATCTATAGTTTTTGATCTAGCTTTATCAAGACTTAACAACATAGAATATAATTCTTCTGTTGTTTTTTCTTCTAATTCTTCTCTTAATTTTAAATTTGGTTTTGTTTTAGGAAATTCTCATCCTTCTAAAACACTAATAACATATAAAGGCGAACCACCACAAATAATTGGTAATTTATTTTTCTTTCAAATTTCTTTAATTTTTTTATTACAATAATTTTTAAATTCAGAAACACTATATTGTTTTTTGACATCAACAATATCAAGCCCATAATGAACAACTCCTTCAGATAAAAAACCATCATTACAATTCTTGTCTTTTTCTACTTTACCTGTCCCTAAATCTAAATTACAGTAAACTTGTCGGCTATCAGCCGATATTATCTCCCCATTATATTTTTTAGCCAGTTTAATCGCAATATCTGATTTACCAGCACTGGTTACCCCAACTACTACTAATAATTTCTTCATATCTTTATTTAAAATTCTTAATAAATGTCTTTCTGTGTATTTCACATATCCCAAATTTCTTTATTGAACATATATGATCTTTTGTCCCATATCCCTTATTATTTTCAAATAAATAATTTGGATATTTATCAGCGTATTTAATCATTATTTTATCCCGGTATTCTTTAGCAATAATTGAAGCAAGTGCAATAGAAAAAACCTTTGAATCGCCTTGAATTATACTTTCTTGCATATATTCAAAATCCGGAATAGTCTTATTCCCATCGATTAATAATATATTTGGTTTATGATTTATCTTTTTTTCTAATAACAAAGTTGAATTTTTAAAACTTTTTAATGTTGCTTTTAAAATATTTATTTTATCAATCTCTTCTGGTTCAATTTTGCATATAGCGTATTCTATCCCCGGTATTGTTTTTAATTCTTCCAGTATTAATTCTCTTTTTTTATGACTTATTTTTTTAGAATCTTTTACTTTATTTAAAAAATCATCTGAAATATCAATATTTGGTTTTACAAATACACAACAAGTAACTACTGGTCCAGCCAGTGGCCCTCTACCGACTTCATCTAACCCAAAAACATATTCATAGCCTTTATTTCATAATCTTTTTTCAAAATCTAAATTCATAAAATTATTCTTTATTAATACTTTTATAATAATCAAATAGATATTTTACTAATACCTTAATATCATTTCTTATGCTTTTAATATTTTCAAAATTAGCTTTTAGTATTCTATTGTTAGGTTTTTTTACAAAAATACCAGAATTTTTAAAATCCTTTTCAAACATTTTAAAATCTTTATTATAATAATCACTTCCACATCACAATGTAGGATTGAAATCTGATGTAATTTTACCAATATGCATGTCAAAATTTTTTCCTTGCCTATTTAATGACTCAGCCGAATGAAAAGATTCTAAAGAAGCAACTGAAATATTAATATCATTTTGTAGAAAAAACGAAGCAATGCTTTCAACTGTATCTCCACTTGCCATATATTCTGTAACCAACAATACATTAGAATCGTCTTTTATAATATTAATCTTTTTCAATTCATTAATATATCTCTTTAATTTATTAAATCATTTTCTGCTTTGAAACCCTAGTATCTCAGTTTTTGGCTCATTTTTATACCCAGCCAAAAACAATAAATTAGGTTCTTTTACATTATCTTCTCTATAAACTAATTTCATCAATCCACCTATAACTAATGCTGGAATTCTTCCTGAAGTATCTTCTCCAATAATAACATCATATTTATGTTCTTTAATTTCAGAATATAGGTTTTTTATTAATGATTCAAATGCTGGTACAGATTCTCATATTAATTCATTTTTTATATCCAGGTTCCTTTTTTGCTTATTTCACCTTTGTGTAAGATCAGAAACTGTTTTTTTAAAAGAATCATCTTTTTCTTCTTTCTCTTCTCTTAAATCTAAAAAGGTTTTTCTCACAAAATCAGTAAATTTTTTATTAAATTTCTCCATAATTACTTAATTTTTAAAAAGTTAACAACAATTAAATATGTAAATAAACTTACCAAAGAACCAACTACTAGACCTCATATCATATCAACAATTGTAACAGTTAAAGTTCAATTTTTTAAAGTTGCTAAATTTGTAAGATCATAAACTCCATAACAAACTAAACCTAATAAACCCCCTAACATAACAACCTCTA
>JAQUZI010000024.1 GCA_028691405.1 Minisyncoccota bacterium | reverse complement strand
TTGGATATTTTAATGATATTCTTCTTCGTTCTTTTGCTGGCTATTTAGATGAAGTTAAAATTTACGATTATGCTTTAAATAGTTCTGAAATTTTAAATAGATACAATGGTTTTAAAAGAAATATTGGGTTAGTTGCTCACTGACATTTAGATGATGCTTTAAATGTTGCTACTTATAGCGGCGCAAGTGAGACAGGATTAAATCCACATTTTAAAACATTTAGTTCGCCTGATAATATATCCATAACAATTGAAAAAGCAAAAGCTGAAAACAATCCTTTAAATTGTAAAAGTGGAGCATGCGCTTTGTTTTATCGAAGTTATAGCAGTAAGGGAACATTAAGTGATGCTTCAAATACATATAGTCAATTACATGCATTTAATCAAATCAGTATTAGTGCTAATATTAAGATTGAAAATTCTACTACTGGTTATCAAGGTATTTTTGGTAAGAATACAGATGGCAATTATTCTTTAGGTTTAAATGATGATGATATTCAAATTGCACTTAAAATAGGGGGTACTCGTTATACCAAAACTTATGAAGCTAATTTACAAGAAGATACTTGATATCAAATTGATGTTACATTTGATGAAACTGACATTAAACTATACCTTGATGGTGTGCTAAAACAAACATGAAATCAACCAGGTATTATGGATGATGACTCTGGTTATGAAGATATATATATTGCCTACTCAGGAACAGGTAATGAATATTTTGATGGCTATATCGATGAAATTAAATTATATAACCGAGCATTAACTTTAGATGATATTGTAAATCAATACAAAGATGGCTTTACCTATTATCAATATTACAAACCAGTTTGTCGTGTAGGCAATGATGGTGTTGTTAGCCCTGAATGTTTGAATTGTAATCCAACTAATAGTACTGAATGTACTCGTTCAATTAGTGGTAATAATTTCGAACCATTATTAGCTAAAAGTATATATATAGTTAAATATGGAGAAGGTATAAATTATGAGCAATTAAAATCAGAACAAGTAATACCAGCTGTTAATGCTTTTAATCAACAAGAAGCGGGTCCTAATGTATGAGGAGGTGGTTACACTGCTTATACTGGCTCTTCATGTGGTAGATTTGTTTTTGGGACATATGGTGAATCAGCGGGTAGTAGTATTAAATACAACTCATCTTGTGGTGATCCAGATTGTGGTAGATTAATTGTTGGATCAGAAGTTTGTGAATCAAGTAATATTTCATATTTT
The DNA here is from genome assembly GCA_028691405.1 of Minisyncoccota bacterium. Classification (GTDB taxonomy): domain Bacteria; phylum Patescibacteriota; class Minisyncoccia; order UBA6257; family JAKLIH01; genus JAKLIH01. The sequence continues at coordinate 5,698 of JAQUZI010000024.1, read as the reverse complement.
TATGATAATGGTTGTACATCATGCAGTGGTATTGTTGGAACTTCAAATTGAGATTGTACTGCTTGTGAATCAGACGGGTATTTTGAGAAAACAGTAAGTGGGAGTGCTGCCTATATGATTTCACCAACATTTAATTTTCCTAAAAAAATGGGATTAACTTCTTTTGGTTGAATTGGGTCAGGCGGTCCAATTAAATTTCAATTTGCTTGTTTGGATGATATTGTTAATGAAAGTGGTGTGGAGGTGCCAGAGGCCAGTTGAACATATTTAGGGCCAGATACATTAAATGAAAAAAGATGTAGTGATTCTAGCTATTATTCTGCTAGCCCTAATACTCCTTACACTGTATCTTCTTGTTGAGAAACAGATAATCAAGCTTTATATAACTGCCAATTCTTTAGATTTAAAATCATTATTGATAGTGACATAACTGATGCGGAAATTAATTCAATTCGTTTAAATTTTGGTCAATACCCTTATACAATTATTAAATAATTAATATTATGTTTAATATGAAAAAAGAACACAAATCATTTACCGTTGTCGAGCTAAGTATATATATCGGTTTGTTCGGTGTTTTGGCTTTTGTGTTTTTTAATATTTTTGGCAGTGTTTTAGATTTCTCTAATTTAGCTAATAAGCAAAATGAAACATTAGTTAGGTATAATATTAATCCAGTTGAATTAAGTTTAACCTATCCTAAAAAAGCTGTCGTTCCACGTAATCCCGAAGAAAGGTTGCCAACCGATCCGCCTGTAGTTGTTAGACCAGGAAATTATCAATATTGTTATGAGCAAGTAGTTGAAGACTATTGTGATCTTTCTGGAGTTACTCCTTGTTGAGTTTGTGTTTGCGAAGAAACTGCTTGTAATGATGTTTATGGTTGCGATAGTTGTCACGAAGCTTGAGTTAATAGCCCAACAACATCAGACGATTGTACTTGCTATGACATGAAAGATGAAATGAAATCTAAAGCTGATTCTGGTACTTTTGAAATCGGTGATGATATCCACTATTGATATGATATATATGACCCAACTATAGTTAATGTTATACCAGTTGCTTCTCCTGGTGTTACTATATCAAACCCTAACCCACCTAAAGGCTCAAATCATTTTGTTATTCATCCCTATTATCAATTTGCTTGAAATAATAATATTGGTTGAATTAATTTAGAAGATATTACAATTAACACTGATTTAAATGTATTAAATGGTATTGCTACTGTGTTAGGTGGTGGTGATAAAATTTCATTTAATTGTAATAACACTAACTCTTGTGATCAATCAGATTATAAAATTAGTTTTAATAAAGATACCAATGAATTAGAAGGATATGCTTGATCTGATAATTTTGGTTGATTCAGTTTTAATTGTAAAACTGGAGGTGAAGGGGGCACTGATATATGCTCTACTTCTGATTATCAAGTTACTATTGATCCAAGTAGTGGTGAATGAGATGGGTACGCTTGAAATTCAAATATTGGCTGAGTAAGTTTTAATTGTGAGACTGGCGGAAATGCTCAAGCTAATATATGTAGTACTTCTAATTACAAAGTTATGGATTCCAGAACTTTAAATGGATCTATTAATTACACATACAATGCATTAGTTGGTGATGAAAGCATTCCTGTTAATCAAGATTATGAGTACAATACTCTAAGAACTTGAAATTTAGGAACTATTACCCCAACTACAGGCAATGTTGGTTCTGAACTAACAATTTCAAGTATTAGCGGTTCCTATTTCTACGATGAACCTTTGGTTAAATTAACCAAAAAAGGGTCGCCATCAATATTTCCTAAAACCAATTTTACCTTTGTTTCTCAAGATTTTATATCCAATGGTGTATTTGATTTAAGAAATGCTACCCCGGGAGTATATGATTTGCAAGTAATAGATTTTTATGGTAATATTGGTATTAAAAAGAATGCTATTACAATAAAATAGACTATGAAAAAAATATTTTTTAAAAAAAGAAAAGCAATAGCATCAATTACAATTGTAATGTTACTTGGTTTTATTAGTTTATTAACTATGACATCTGTTTTTAGTTACAATTCTTGAAGGTGAGAGGCGTTAAACAATAGTATCAAGAAAGATAATTATGCTAATGCTGTTGATAGTCTAACTTTAATGCAATATGTTTTATTAGTTCGCAATCGAGCTTTAACTCCAACTGAATTAACTGTTTATGATACTTATGAAAATGAAAGTCTTGATGTTAAAACAACAGTTAATATTGGTTCTATTACAACCATGAGCAATTGCAATACGGTTGAATTGCCAACTGGTTATTCTGATATGTCGGTTAAAAGAATTACAGCCTATAACCAATACATGAATTTTTATAACAATAAAACATGTTGTACCGCTGGAGTTTTTGAAGGAACAGATGAGAATGAATTACTAATTGAAGAAATTCTTAATACTTATTCAAAAGAAAATTGTAAAAATATGAATTGACCAAATATTAAAGAAAATTCCGAATCAATTATTACACCAAATATAATACAATAAAATGAAAAATAAATTTAATTTTGACAAACTTAAAAATATTTTAGCACCCCGAGAAGAAATAGGTGCTATTGAGATCAACAATCGAGTTGTTCGTGCTTTCTATTTTTCTGTAAATAATAATTTAGAAATTAAAGCATCAGCCATGTTACCGGTTGAGAAAAGTACAATCAATAATGGCTGTGTTGAAAATGAAGCATCATTAACTAAAACATTAACTGAATTAAGAAAAGCTTTATGCCAGAATAAGAAAGTATCACCCTATATCATTTTATCACTTCCAGCTCAAAACTTTTATACTAGCATTTTGTCTATTCCTAAGCTAAGTGATGAAAATAGTTTTAAGGAAGCCGTTAAATTAAATTTAAGATTAAAATCTCCAATATCACTTACAAATTCATATTTAGATTGAGAGGATATTAGTGAAGACAATCGAAATAACAAAATAATATTTACAGCCGTAGGTGATAAGTATAATATTGATAAGTATTTAAATTGTTTACATAAAGCTGGATTTAAAGTTATTGCAGTTGAAAAACCAGCTTTAGGTATATTGCGTTTTCTTAAAAAATTTAATGCTGGCAGTGAAGAGTATTTGGTTGTTAATATTGATCGTGATGGTGTTGATTTAGTTGTTTCTCAAAACAATCATTTAGTTTTTTATGATTTTAGTAGTTTAAGTGAAGTGGCTAAATATGATTTAGATAATAATTTATCAACCAAAGATTTTGTTATCTTTTTGAATAAAAAAGTTGGTCAAATTATTAATTTTTATCAAGCTCATCAAAAATCATATTTGAAAAAATTCTTTTTGTTTTCTATTATCCCTAATATTAAAAATGAATTAATTCATTCATTAAATAGTAATTTAAGTTTAGAGCCATTAACTTTAAAAGATGAAAAAATTATTAAAATACCAGAAGAATGATATTCAGTTATAGGTAGCGCTATTCGTGGTACAATTCCACGTGGGGAAGACAAAATTGTTAGTTTGATGCAAACTGGCACTGAAAAAGATTATGTTCAAAATCAAGCCTTGAATTTAATATCAATGTGAACTAAAATCTCTATTACTGTTTTCGTATCTTTGTTGTTAATTTTCTATTCAATTTCAAATGTATTCTTTAAACCACTTGAAACGTCTTTGGTGCAGAAAAACAAGATTATTAATAGTAATCAAGAGATTTTAAAAAACAAAATTACTAATTTAGAAAAACAAGTCGGTGTTTTTAATTCTGATATTGTTCGTTTCTTAGCAATTGCTAATAAAAAAACAAATTGAGAGACCAAGATGGATTTTGTTTTTGATTTAGCTAAGAAAAATCAAATAGAAATTTTAAAAATGTTTGTTAGTAATGAATCTAAAAATGTAACATTACAAGGCAGTAGTCCTTCTCAATTAAGAATTAATAACTTCAAAGACGACATTCAAAATACCAATAATTTCTCTAATATTACTGCTCCGCTTGAATCTATATCAAGTGATGGCGATAATTACTACTTTTCTATAAAGCTTACATTAAATTAAGCCATGCAATTATCAATAAAATACAAAGAAAATAATAAAATAAAAAGAGAAATAGTACCCATTCATAAAGATGGTATCCTCTATACTATTGACAATTTTTTAAAATATGGTATAATTAAACCTAAAGAAATCAAAGTTTCTGATATCAAAAACCTTGATATAATCTATGAAAAAAACGAGTTTCCAAGTCAGACAAGCGAGAGAATCGCTTCAATTGTTTCAAAGGTTATCAAGACAATAAAAAATATTTAAATTTTTAAAATTATTATTTATCTAGGAATTATAAATGTATAATCAACCTAACACCCTTTTTATCTAAAAGGTGATTTTTTGATTGTTTTTATCAAGCTATGTAAAACTTAGCTAGTATAATTGTCTGAACAAACAATTTAATAAAATTAAACGCATTTTATGGAATTACATCAAAATAAATTGCTAAATAAGCATTATTTCGGTAAACATAATTTAGTTATACCACCTAGTTCTCTTTTAGAGTTTCAAAAATTAAGTTATGATAATTTTATTAAAAAAGGAATTCGGGATTCTTTTAATGATGTTTTTCCAATTTCTGATTACAGCGATAAGGAATTAAGCTTAGAATTTGTTGACTATTACTTAGAAGAACCAAAATTCTCAGCTGATACTACTCGTGAAAAAGACTTGAATTATAATCAAGCTTTACGTGTTACTTTACGTTTAGTTAATAAACGCACTGGTGAGAAAAAAGAACAAGAGGTATATTTTGGTGATATTCCAAAATTAACTGAAACAGCTACATTTATTGTTAATGGCAATGAGCGTGTTATTGTTTCCCAGTTAATTAAATCACCAGGTGTAATTTATACTATTGGCAGAAATCCAGCTGGTGACAACCGTGTTAAAGCTGCTGTTACTCCACATCGTGGTGCTTGATTAGAATTTAATACTGAAAACGATGGCTATATTAGCGCTAAGATTGATCGCAAGAAAAAAGTCATGGCAACAATTATCTTAAAAGCATTTGGTGTTGAAAGCAATACTGAAATCAAAAAATTATTTAGTGATGTTGATAATGGTGATACAAGTTTTGTAGATGAAACATTGAAAAAAGATTATACTGCTAACCAGGAAGAAGCTTTACTTGAAATTTATCGTAAAATGAAACCAGGCGAACCAGTAGCTATTGATAATGCTACCGCTTATTTCACTAATTTATTTAATAATTTTGCTAGATACGACTTAGACAAAGTTGGGCGTTTTAAAATGAACCAAAGACTAAATCAAAATTTAGATATTCATTCAAAAGAACATAGAGTTTTATCTAAAAATGATATTATTAGTGTTATTTATGAATTAATTAGAATGAACAATGATAAAAATGCTACTGGTGATAATATTGATCACTTAGGCAATCGTCGTATTCGTTCTACGGGTGAATTATTACAAAACAAATTATACATTGCTTTAACTAGACTAAGACGTATTATTCAAGACAGAATGACATCTTTAGATCCAGCTACTTTAACACCAGCTCAATTAATTAACCCGCGTATTATTACTACAGCTATAAATCAAGAATTTTTAAATACATCACCTTTGTCTCAATACATGGAACAAACTAATGTATTAGCTGAGCTTGAACATAAAAGACGTTTAACAGGTACAGGCCCTGGTG
>JAQUZI010000001.1:33748-36045 GCA_028691405.1 Minisyncoccota bacterium | reverse complement strand
TTTAATCCCAAAAACCACACAATATTGTGTGGTTTTGAGCTAAGGCGGGAACAAAACTTCTGGTAAACAAATTAAATTTAAACTATACTATCTGGTTCAAAAGCAATTTCTCGAGATATAATATCCATTTTCATACTGTGAGATCCTTTAATTAAAATTAAATCTCCTGGATAAATTAAATCTTGAACTTTTAATCTGGCTTCTTCTGATGTATTGAAATAGTAAATATTGTTTTTATCAAAATCTAATTTCTCTAATGATTCGATTGTGAATTTTGTTTTTTCACCAATACCAACAAAAATCTTAATATTATTATCTATAATATATTTGGCAACAAGTCTATGTGCTTTTTCACTAAAATTACCTAATTCCTTCATATCACCAAAAATAAATAACTTGCGATTGTTTTTAAATTCATTTAATAATTCTAAAGAGTTTTTAACAGCTAAAGGTGAAGCATTATAGCAATCATTAAAGATATAGCTATTTTTAATGCCGTTTATGAGGTTTAAACGCCCAGGTAAGAGTTGATAGTCCTCTAAAGCATGCAAACTATCCAATAAGTTAATATCGAGCGCTACGCCCACAGAAATAGCACACATAAAGGCATAAGCAAATCCTTTACCTAAAACTCCTTGAATTTCAAATGGAGCAAAATGATTTTTGTATTCAAAACGTATATACATTTTTGAATCAATTAATTCATCGTTTGTTTCAATTTTATAGCTGCTGATATGAACATCGGCATCATTATCAAAACCATAAGAAATAATTTTACCTTGGGTATATTTACGGAAACCATATATTTTCTCATTATCATAATTAAGAATAGCGCTTCCTGTTTTTTTCATCATTTTTATAATATTTGCTTTTTCAGTATAAACAGACTCAATATCTTTAAAAAATTCAACGTGAACAGGAATATCACCAATATTAGTTACAATTGCAATATCAGGACGAGCAATACTACATAATTTTTTAATATCATTAGGCCTATCAGCCCCATATTCTAAAACTAATACTTCAGGATAATTTTTATCTCTAATTAATATAATTTTCAAACCTCTCAATAAATGTTTGAATCAAACAATTTTACTTGAACTTCCTTTTTGGTCAACTCCCATAATTGTTAGTACTATACCAAATTCATTATTATAGTTTAACTCGTTATAGCGAATATTGTATTTACTACCAACCACTTTAGCAACAGCTTCTTTGGTTGAAGATTTACCAACATTACCAGTAATAGCAATAACAATTGGTTTATACTTCCAAATGATAACTTTAGAAATGATAGTTGATAATATTTTTAAAATGTTAGCCTTCCAATTCATAATGTTTTTTTATTTTTTAACCTCGTCTGGCGGAATATTGTAATAATCAATAACAAATCTAGCCATATCTTTAAAACCATAAGTAACACTTGTGCTAGCGGCAGCACCAATGGCTGGTTTTGACAACATGACTAACATTGCAACTTTAGGTTTGTAAGCTGGAAAGAAACCAGCAAAAGACTGAATCGTATCATCAGTATATTTCCCTTCAACCGCAATATCGGCAGTACCTGTTTTACCAGCGATAGTATAGCCTTTGATTTTTGCATTTGATCCATAGCCATGCTCAACAACACTAACCATCATATCGGTAATAGTTTTAGCTGTCTCTTTTTTAATAGCTCTTTCTGGGGATATTTCTTGTTTATTAGCACCAGAATAAATCCCATCAGAACTTTTAATTGTTTCAACTAAATATGGATTAACTAAATACCCTCCATTAGCAACAGTTGCGTAACCACGCAAAACAGATATTGGGGTTGTTAAAATTCCATGACCATAACTAGCAACAGCAAAATCAACATCTTTTCTATCTTTCTTTTCTAAATTTCTTAAATCACCTTTCCCTTCAAATGGTAAATCTATACCTGTTACTTCATTAAACTTAAAACGTCTTAAATAATCATAAAATATCTTATGTCCAGTTTGTTGTTCAGCAAATACCGCGCCAGTATTAATTGATTTTTCTAAAACTTTAGTCATTGTGGCTGTGTTATAGACCTCATTTCTAAAATTTCTAATTGTGCGACTATTAAGAGTAACATAGCCTTTATCATAATAGGTAGTATTAGGTGCTATTGCTTCAGTATCAATTCCAGCCGACATGGTTATAACTTTCATAACCGAACCCATTTCAAGCGGAGACTCTATAGCTAAATTACGATAAATAGAATAGTCTTCAACGTCAAAAAATTTGTTAAGATCAAAGCTAGGATAATTAGCAATGGCTAGCATTTTACCAGA
>JAQUZI010000001.1:6014-33648 GCA_028691405.1 Minisyncoccota bacterium | reverse complement strand
TCATAACCGAACCCATTTCAAGCGGAGACTCTATAGCTAAATTACGATAAATAGAATAGTCTTCAACGTCAAAAAATTTGTTAAGATCAAAGCTAGGATAATTAGCAATGGCTAGCATTTTACCAGATACAACATCCATAACTAATACAGACCCGGAAGAGGCTTTACGTGATTCTACTAAATTCTTTATTGTCTCTTCGGCTTGATATTGAATATTTTTATCAATTGTTGTGATTAATGAATCTCCATTGATTGGTAGTTTTTCTTGGGATGCAAGTGATCTGATTAAACGACCAGCTGCATCTTTATAGCCACTAAAAACACCTTCACTGCCATCAAGAATATCGTTATAGTATTTCTCAAGGCCATAAACCCCTATTTTACTTTCATTGTCTTCATTATTAGCAACAAAGCCAATAGTATGACAAGCTAAGTCTTTAAAAGGATAATAGCGTTCAAATTCTTCTTGAATGGTAATTCCCCTGATTGTTTTAAACCCTTCACCATCTTTAGCTCTAATACTTTCAACTTGTTTAATTAGCTCTTCATTATCTGTTTTTTTAATTAAAACTTCATACTGAGAATTTTTCTTATTAAAAACCTTTAATAAATCTTCTTCTGAAATATTAACAATTGGGGATAATAATTTGGCAGCAATTTCTACTTCATTATCGCGTTGTAATGTTTTAGGATCAACTGCAATTGTTTTGTATGATTTATTAATAGCTACTGGGATTAATGATCCTGACTTATCAGTAAAGTATATATTTCCTCTTTGCGCGCTAGTTGTGTGTTGAATATTATCATCTTTATTACTCGCTTCGGACATGCTTTCATCATGTAAAACTTGCAATTTAAATAAAAACAAAAAAATCGATACAAAGATTATTGCAAAACCAATTTGCAATATTTTTGTATGATTTTTATTAATTAAACTGTTACTTGTTCAATTTTTATACTTTTTCATAAAAATAGTTAAAAATATTAGTTATTTGTATTTAGAGATAAAGTTTTAACTTGGTCTATACTGTAATGTGAAAAATTATTGTTTTTGACAAAATTATTTTCTTTAGCTCATGAAGAAATATGTTCAGGAGAAATATTTTTAACTAAATTTGTTTTTAATTCTGCATTTTCAATTTCTAAAGCTTTTAATCTGCCCTTAGCTTCAGTAATGCGATAGTCTAAATCACCATTCATTGATTGAGAACAAATAAAGATTGTTCCTACAATAACTAAAATGCCAATTAAAAATAACCAGACGCTTGAAACAAAACCACCTTTACTACTATTGGATAAATAACTTTTACCGACTCGTCTTACCCTCTTAATATTTAAATTAGGAAGTAATGTTGTTGAATTTGGTTTTTGATAATAAAAGCTATTTACTGTCATAAGATTATGTTTAATTGATTTTTTAAATTAATTTTTCAATAATACGTAATTTAGCCGAACGGCTTCTTTTATTTTGTTTAATTTCACTTCATTTAGGAACTATTACTTTTTTATTTATGTGTTTAAACTCTTTTTTATCAACTAATTCTTTAAAATATGTTTTTACAATTCTATCTTCTAATGAATGAAATGATATAATCGCTATTCTTCCATGGCAAGAAACAATATCACATGCACTTTCTATTGCTGTCTTTAAATTTTCCAATTCTTGGTTAACATATATTCTTAAAGCCATAAAAGTTTTAGTTGAAGGGTGGATTTTCCGATGCTTGTATCATCTAGGGGTAGACTTATATATAATCTCATTTAAATCATAGGTGGTTTTAATTTCTTGATTTTTACGTGTTTTAATAATTTCAGCTGCTATTTGTTTGTAAAAAGTCTCTTCACCTAGATCTAATAAAATGTTTTCTAATTCTGTTCTAGGAAACTTATTAACAATATCATGAGCTGTTAAAGACGTTTTTGGATCAAATCTCATATCAAGAAATTCATCAAACCTAAAAGAAAAACCTCTTTTGCTTTCATCTAAGAAATAACTATTAAGACCTAGATCAAATAAAATACCAGATATATTTTCAAATTTATTTTGCTCAACAATCTCATTTAAATTCTTAAAATTATCATTGACTAATGTATAATTATCTTCTTTTATACCTGAATTATTAAATAATTCTTTAGATAGACTTATGTTCCTTGAATCAAAATCAATGCCTAGCAATTTCCCACTTGGTAATATTTTCTTTAATATTTCCAAGCTATGCCCTCCTTCGCCTAAAGTACAATCAATATAGTTTTGACCCTCTTTAGGATTCAAACCTTCAATTACTTCTTTTAAAAGAACAGGGATATGCATTATTAGTTTTTAAACTATTAAATACCTAAATTAGACATTTGTTCAGAAATATCGTTAGCATTAGATTCTGTTTTCTTCTTGTATTCTTCTCAAGATTCTTCATTTCATATTTCTAAACGATCATACAAACCAGCAACAACAACTTTTTGTCCTAAATTACCATATTCAGATAGATAAGTTGGAATAAGTATTCTTCCTTGTTTGTCAATTTTTACATCCATAGCACCGGCCAACATTAAACGGCTAAAAGCACGAGCGTTAGCGGTCGTAAATGATTGTTGCTTGATTTGTTCAGCGACTCTCTTTCATTCTTCATTAGTGAATACAAATAAACAGTTATCAAGGCCACGAGTAATAATAGCCCCTTCTGAGAGTTGCCCTTGAAACTTTGACGGAATTGTCATTCTGTTTTTTGAATCAATTGTATGTTTGTATTCACCAATAAACATAATGAAAATATAATATTATTAATGTAAATTATAAATAATTTACTAAAGAAAGCTTAAAATGTAATTTTATGGTTTTCCACAGACTTTTAGAGTTTTCCCCACTTTCTCCCACTTAATTACATTTCACTTATATTATACTCCACAAAAATAAAAAAGTCAATACCCTTTTAGGGGTACTTTTCCACAGACTTTAAAAAAAGCACCTGCTTTAAACAGGTGCTAATGTTTTAAATGCATTTTTTATTCTTTTCGAACATATACAGTTTGTGAAGGAAAAGCAAAATTAATATTGTTTTCCTTAAATTTTTTAATTATCTCAAAATTTATATGATCTTTAATATTTAAATGTTTATTGTAATCCCCATCTAAAACATAGTAAATAACTGTAAAGTTTAAGGAAGAGCTTGATAATTCATCAAAAACAATATTAGCAATTTCAATGTCTTGGATATCTTTAACAATATCATTTAAAATTTCTTTTATTTTTTCTAATTTAGATATGTCAGTGTCGTATTCTACACCAACAGTTAAGGTATTTCTTCTTTTCTCCATCTTCTTGTAATTATGGACTCTAGCCTCGGTTAAATCTTTGTTAGAAAAAACAATTTCATCTCCTAATAAATTTTCTATTCTGGTTGATTTTATACCGATTTTCTTAACCACCCCATATTCTTCACCAACATTAATGAAATCCCCTTCTTTAAAAGGCTTGTCAAAATGAATCGTGAAATAAGCAAAAATATCACCTAATATATTTTGAAGAGCAAAAGCAATTGCTATACCAGTAACCCCAAGTCCAGCGATAACAGAAGTTAAATTAACGCCAAAGTTTTGCAAAAGTAATAAAACAGCAAAAACAACAATAACAAAATTAAGTATTTTATGCATTAAAGATAAAGAATGTTTATTATCAGCATTAATATTCTTTTCAATAAAGAATTTTAAAATCCCCTGAGAAAATATAATACCATAATAGAAAACATTAACTAAAATTATATATGACACTATCTTTTCAAGTTGAGGGATATTAATAATGCTAAAAGCAATAAATAAAGATAGCGAGATATAAAAAACTATATGAAGTCTATTGACTAAATCAATTAATAAATCATCAAATTTATTAGATGTTTTTTTTGATAGGTTTTTTAATCTTACGACTATGAAAGTTTTAACAAGATATAGTATCAAAAACGACCCTACAAATGTTAAAATAAATTTTATAATATCTGGGTTTAAATTATACATAATAATTGTTTAATTCTTATATATAAACAGTATAAACAAAAACAATTAAAAAATCAAACTAAAACCACCCTCAAATAAATGAGGGTGGTCAAAGCTTTCTTTAATAAACTATTTTTGAGTAGTTTATTTGAACGTTAGTACTACTAACTTTCTTTTTAAACTAACTATTTCTTTGCTTTTTTGGTTGTCTTGGTTTTTCTCTTTGCAGTTGTTTTTTTAACAGTCTTTTTAACCTTTTTTGCTGGTTTTTTTACTGCTTTTTTTACAACTTTTTTTGTTGCTTTCTTTACTGGTTTCTTTGTTGGTTTCTTAGCAACCTTCTTTGTTGCTTTCTTTACTGGTTTCTTTACTGGTTTCTTTGTTGCAACTTTCTTTGTGGTTTTCTTTTTTGTAACCATGATGTTTTTTTAAAATTTTATTTTAAATTTTTCGACCTTAAAATATTTTTAAAAATATTTTTATATATTTCAAATATATTGTAAACTATTTTTTAAAAAAAATCAAGAGGTAAATTGAAAAAAATTAAAAATATTTTTAAAAAATTTTTGTAAACATTAAAATCCAATTAATTGAACTTCAAGTTCTAAATAAACTCCAAATTTTTCTAAAACTTTTTCTTTTACAAAAGAAATTAAATTAAAAATATCTAAACTTTTAGCTTTATCAAAATTAATTATAAAATTAGCATGCTTTTCTGATATCTTTGCGCCATTAATGCTAAAACCTTTTAATCCGCATTGATCAATAAGCCATCCAGCTGGTACTTGCTTAACATTTTGACTATTAACAACTAATAAATTTTCTTCGTTCCAGATCTTTGGATCAAATTCTTCTAATTTAACATTCTTAAAAGTAGACCCGAAATTAGGAAATTCATACGGTTGGCTTTTAAGTCTTTTATCCATTGTGTTTTTTACTTTTTCTTTAATAATACTGCTATCCATTTGCCTACCAATTAGATTTACTTCTCAAATTACATTGGCCTTTCTTTTAAAAATACTTTCTCGATAGCCAAACCCGCATTCGTTTTGATTATATTTTTTTATTTCAAAATTATATTCATTAAATTTCAATCAATCGATGTTGTAAACATTATTAACAACGTCTTTGATTTCAAAATACCCAACACCGCAATTGCCACGAACAGATCCACCAATAGTGCCAGGTATGCCAAACAAATCTTCAATACATGAAATGGACTCATCTTGCAATTTGGTTATTAAATTATTTAGATTTCATCCTGCTCCAGCATTAATTTCGAAATAACCATTATCTAATTTTTGAATTTTTAATCTTTTGTTTAAAACTTTAATGACTAAACCATCAAACCCAGTATCATTAATTAAAATATTGCTACCGCCACCTAAAACAAAAACTTTTAAGCCTTCTTTCTTGGTTAAGTTTAAAACATTAACCAAATCATCTACATTATCAATTTGAGTAAAATATTTTGCAACACCTCCGGTCCTGCAAGTAGTAAATTTATTTAATTTAATATTTTTTAAAATAATATTATTTTCCATATTGATTTTTATCTATATACCCTTGTAGAATCAAACAACTAGCTGTTTGATCGATAATAGATTTTTTATTATTAATATTATCTAACTTATTCTCTGCCTCCCTGGTTGATAATATCTCATTTTCAACATGAATATTAATTTCAGGAAGTTTTGTTTTTAAATAATTAATAAATTTTTGAGTTAATTCTGTTTGCTCGGTATTAGAAAATTCAAAACTAAGAGGAATACCAATAACAATATCTGTTATATCTTCATCTTTAATAATTTTAACTATTTGACTAACAACTGTTTTAAAATCTTTGTTTATAATAGTTGTATATGGATTAGCTATAGAATTAGATTCATCACTAACCGAAATTCCTATTCTTTTATTGCCATAGTCTATACCTAAAAATCTCATAATTTTGTTTTAAGGAATTCTTTGATGTTTAATCAAATTATTTTGTTAATATAATTGGCTCTTTATCGGTAATAGCAATGCTATGTTCAAAATGAGCAGCAACTTGGTCATTTTCAGTGACAAATTCGTCTCTTTCATTTTGAACAACTGATGTTTGATCAAAAGTAGCCATTGGTTCAATCGCAATAACATAGCCTGGTTTTAATTTAATACCTGAACCAGGTATACCATAATTATATATTTCTGGATCTTCATGTAATTGAAAACCAGTTCCATGCCCAACTAATTCTTTAATAGCGTGAAACTCATTTTTATTTAGATGCGTTTCTATCGCATGACCTATATCTCCAACTGTTTTCCCTTTTTTACACATATAGATAGCTTTGTTCAAAGACTCTTTGGTTGCATTAATTAGTTGTTTTGTTTTTTTATCAACATTACCAACACATACAGTAATAGCGCTATCAACAAAAAGATTTTTATAGGACAGTCCACAATCAATACTAACAATATCCCCGTCATTTAAAATTAAATCTTTGGAGGCAACACCGTGAACAACAACATTGTTTTTAGATAGACACAATGTTGAAGGAAAAGGAGTAGACATAAATCCAGCTTTGTAATTCAAAAATGCAGGAATACTGTCGTTATCTTTAATAAAATTAAAAGCAAAATTATCAAGAGTTAAACCATCTATACCGGGTTTAATTAATTTAGAGACTTGAAGTAATGTTTTTCTTAAAATTTTACCACCAACTTTTAATATTTCAATATCTTTTTTACTTTTAATTGTTATCATGTATTTTGTCTTCCACTATTTGATTAATTTTTTCGGCTATTTCTTCTATTGAACCTACCCCATTAATGTCATATAGAACCCCTTTGGATCGAAGAAACTCTATTGTTGGGACGACATGCTCATTAAATTCTTCAATTCTTTTTTTAATAACTTCTGGGCGATCGTCATCTCTAATAATTAACTCGGTATTATCATCTTTACAATGGGTAATATCAGGATCAATATCTAAAGAATAAGTTTGGTGACATTTAGGACAGTAACGACGAACAGAAGATCGATGTAATGATTCCTCATCTGGAATATTTAAATGAAAAACAAAAAAATGGTTATTCTCCATTCAATTAAATATTTCATCCATAGCTTGACCTTCAATTGGCATTCTAGGACTGCCTTCAAAAACAACGCCTTGATGTATATCAAAATTTAATAATTTAGAAAATCATAAATAGAAAACTAGAGCAGTTGGAACAATAACACCTTTGTCTATATCTTCATTGATTTTCTTAGCTCAAAAATTGTCATCCCCTTTTAATGCCCATTCTCTTAATAAACTACCAGTGGATATCATTTTTAAATTATATTTATCAGCTAATATTTTAGCTTGCGTTCCTTTCCCGCAATTACCTTTACCAATAAAGCTAGCATAAATTGTTTTCATGACAAAATTTTAAATATTAATATATATGTAAAATATAACAAAAAAGAAGAAAAAAAGCAAAAACAAATTATAGTCTTAATAAATACTCTTCGTCTATATCGCTTAAAGATAAAATTTGATTTTTGGTTGGATATTTATCAAAATCAACTTTTCTAACTAAGCCGATACATTTCATATTAGCTTTTGAAGCACCAATCATTCCACTTAAACCATCTTCTATAACTAAACATTTTTCAGGATTTACATTAATTTTTTTAGCAGCTAATAAAAATATTTCTGGGTCTGGTTTGCCATTAGAAACCATATCTGCTCCAACAAGAGCATCAAATCTATCAACAACATTAAGTTGATTTAAAATAATATTGATAAGTTCAGAAAAAGATGCAGATGCAACAGCTTTTTTAATATTTAATTTATCTAATAAATCTAATAAATCATAGATGCCATCAACTGGGTCTACTGATATTTTAAATTTTGCAATTGCTTTGCTAGTTTTTTCCTGCATTAACTCTTCTACATCAAAATCAACTCCCTTTGAACTTAATATTTTAGTAAAAACTTCTCTCGTCCTAACCCCAGCATATTTATCACTAATTTCTTCTGGAGTTATTTTAACATCGTATCGAGAAAATATTTCTGACTCGACTTCAGAATGAATTTTTTGGGTATCAGATATAACCCCATCCATATCAAAAATAACAGCTTCAATCATAATAGTTTTTTAATTTTTAATACCAAAAACAGCCATCATGGCTTTAATGTCATTTGCCTGACAACCATATTGATCACGACGATAAGAAAAGTATTTATCTTTTAAACAATAAGTGCATTCATCAATAAATTCAATATTTGATTCTTTAATTTTTAATTCTAAAAGTTTTTTGAGTAAAACATATTTTGAATCAAAAAATATTTTTCCATCTTTTTGGATAAAAGAATTTGGATAGTCTTTAAAATTTTCAACAAAATCCTCTTTTACTTCATAACATTTTTCACATAAAAGCGGAGAAATGCCAACTAAGATATTGTCTATTTTTGAATTAAATGTATTTTGCATTAAAGTTATAGCATTTTTAATAATATCATCACGCAACCCTTTCCACCCCGCATGAAGAAGCCCAATAGCATTATTCTCAAAATCAAAAAGATAAATAGCAGTACAATCAGCAACAGTAAAACTTAAGTACACGTCTTTTAAATTAGTAATTAAACCATCACAATCATAAAACATTTTTTTATCACGATTAGAAATAACCTCAACATTATTAGTGTGTTTTAATCTTCCGATATATATGTTGTCCGGATTAATATTGTTGTTTTTTAAAAAAGCATTTCTGTTATCATAATTTCGCTGATCATCAGTAATTTTCATTGGACCATCTTTCTTTTCGGAAAACAAAGCAATTAAATTCGTGTATTTTTTAAATAGTTTAAACATGATTTAATTTTTAAATAATATAAATATATTATAACAAAAATAGAATTAATAGCAACTAGCTTTGTTTCCTGGTTTTAAACGCAAGAGACACCATCGGTAAAAGACTGATTATACCAAAAGCAAGAATAACTGAGCGATCAGCCAAAAAGCCAACAATGGGATTAACTACAAACAAAAACAAAGAACTAAACAACCCTACCGTTGAAAGAATAGTAGCTCGCATATTTGAAGGAATATTTTCATTTAAATGCGCATAAACAAATTCAAGATGGGTTAAGCCAAATCCACCAGCGAATATAATCAAAAGAATAGCAGTAAATATATTCGGCATTAAAACAACAAGTAAAAAGAATCCTAAAACCATAATACTTGAAAATTTTAAATAATTATTAAAACCAAACTTTTTTTCAAAAAACCCAAAGTTACTAGAAACAATGACTTGAACTAAAACTAAAAGCGCGTGAAAATAGCCAAAATATATAATAGGAATATCTAATTTACTTAACATTGGCTGATATAGTCAAATAATAAAATAGCCAGCACTATTAATTAAAATGCCGTTTAGGCTTAACCTTCTAATAAAATCATTGTTTTTAACAAATTTAATGCCTTGGGTAAAGATTTGAAAATATCTTTTACCCTCATCTTCTCTTTCATACTGCTTTGGCTCTTTAAATCTAGATATAAATAGAAAAGCAATAAATATGGGAATAGAAGATAGTAGCATTGGTATATTTAGCCCGACTTTTGATCCAATAAGGCTACCAATTGGAGCGGAAACTAAAAGTGCTATTAATTTTCAAGAATGGGCTTTACCAAATAATTTTTTACTTTCTTTTTCTTCACCAATTTCTTTAAGTGAATCAAAAAATAATGCTTTATCTGCCCCAGACATAAGAGAAACACCTAAAGCTAAAATGAATTCACATAAAAGAAACATATAGAAACTAGGGATAATTCCATAAATTAAAATACCAATCCCAAAAAATATTAAACCAAGCATTACTGATTTTTTACGACCAAAATAGTCAGCGACAACACCCGTAGGAACTTCAAGTATAAAATTTCAAAACATGAATCAAGATTGCAAAAACTGAACTTGAAACATTGAAATTCCAGCTCATTGAGTAAAGAAAGGAATTAAAACTCCTCCAAAAAAACAAAAATCTCGGAAGAATTGAAACCCATAATAGTATTTTTGTATTTGATTTTTTTGCATAAAAGATAATTTAATACACGCCAAAACATTAAGCTTTGACGTGTATTATTTTAAATTAATTTAGTAGTCATATTCCCTCATCGCTAGCTGAGCTTCAATTGCATTCTTGATTTCAATGGCAATAGCAACGATAAGTAACAACGATGTTCCACCAATTTCAAAAGTAGTAACATTCGTAACTTTTTCAAGCACCATTGGTAAAACAGCAACTAGGCCTAGGAATATAGCACCAAACAATGTTATCTTCTTAGATACTTTAGTTAGATGAGAAACAGTATTTTCACCTGGGCGATAACCAGGAATAAACCCACCATTTTTTTGTAAATTATCTGATATTTCTTTTGGTTCAAAAGTAATAGATGTATAGAAGAAGGTAAATAGAAATACTAAGATAAAATAGATTGAGGCATAAAATACTTTGTTTTCAATTAAAGTCGTAAGAAAATTAGAGGCAGTAACTAAAAACGTCAAATTAGTAGTGGCTAACATTTGGCTAATCAAAGCGGGAAAAGTTAAAATAGATAAAGCAAAAATAATAGGAATAACACCGGCTTGATTAACTTTTAATGGTAAAAAGGTTGTAACGCCACCATACATTTTATTTCCACGAACATGTTTAGCATATGAGACTGTAAGCCTTCTTTCTCCTTCAGTTAAATAAACAATGGCAACAACCATAATTAACATAATTAAGAAGAATAAAGCAACACCAATTCAAGCAAATAATGTCTGAGCTGACATAACAGTAGCAAATATGCTTTGAGGTAAACTAATAATAATACCAGAGAAGATGATTAAAGAAATACCATTTCCCAATTTCTTCTGAGTAATAATTTCACCAATAAATACGATTACAAAAGCAGCGGCAGTTAAAAGCAATACGTTACGTCATAATTCAAGTGGAGAATTAATGGTAATGATCTTTTGCATACGCAATATATTTAAAATACCAACAGCTTGCAAAACAGTTAAAGGTAACGTTAAGTACTTAGTTCATTTTTCAAATTTACGACGCCCTTCTTCCCCATTTTCATGAAAAACTTCTTTAAGTGATGGAATAATAATAACAACTAATTGCATAATAATGGAAGCTGAAATGTAAGGACTAACGCCAAGAAGACCAATGGATAAATTACCAAAAGCACCTCCAGTAAATATATCAAATAAACCAAAAACTTTACTTTGTTCTAAAAAGGTTTTGATCTGATTTAAATCAACATTAGGTATAGGAATTGCAGCAATTAATCTAAAAACAAGTAATCAGAAAAATATAGTTAGCATGCTTTTACGCAATTCTTTATTTTTGAAAAGTTTAATTAAATTTTTAATCATAATATATATTTATTTGAAAATATTTTTAAAATACAAAAGATAGAATTTATTTACTAAATTCTACCTTGCCACCAGCTTTTTCAATCAAACTGGCACCTAATTTTGTAATTTTACAATCTTTCAAAAACAATTTTTTATTAATTGAATCTACTTTACCAATAATTTTAAACTTTGTAACTCTTTTAGGAATTAGTTTAAGTTTACGAAGTGACTCCAAATTAACTTTAAAATTATCTGGGCATTTTTGAATTAAAGTCTTTAATTGAATTTCAAAAATATCAGCCTTTTTGACTTTATTTGTTGCTCCTCTTAATTTAGGTAAACGTAATATTTGCTCCTTTAATTGAGCTGGTATTTTTCTACCGGCATGAGCTTTTTGGCCTTTCATACCTTTACCACTATAAGTACCTCGTTTGCCACCACGGCCAACACGAGGAGCTTTATTGACTTTTGTTTTTGGTTTTAAATTGTGAACTTGCATTTTAATAAATTTAATATGCTAAATTATTTTTCTTCGTCTTCTGTAGTTTTAGCTTCGACTTTTATGTTATTTTTTTCATTTTCAAGATTGTAAATACGGGCTATTTGTTTTAAACCTTCGATTGTTGCTTTACCATTATTAATAGCACTATGAGAACCACTTAATATTTTACAAGTAACATTTTTAATTCCAGCTAATATCATTATATTACGAACAACGCCACCAGCAATAACACCTTTACCTTCTTTGGCTGGTTTGATTAAAATGCGGCTAGCACAAAACTTACCTTCAGTTTTAAATGGTACGGTATCATTAATAATAGGAACAGTAACAATGTTTTTCATAGCTTCCTTTTTAGCCTTATCAATAGCTTTTGGAACATCAACACCTTTAGCTGTACCAATAGCGATTTTACCTTTGTTATTGCCAAGTAGCATAGTAACACTAAAACTCATATGTTTACCACCAGCAGTAACACGAGTAACACGTCTAATGTCAGCAATTAATTGATCAAAATCGGTAGTTTTTTTAACAAAATTACTGCTAGAAGAAGGTCTTCTTCCCCCCTCTCTTCTATTTCTTTCAAAAGGTTTTTTTGGACCAAAACTATCTTTTTTAATATCTTTTTTGGTATTATCGTTTGTTTTAATATTGTCGTTTGTCTTCATAATTAAAATTTAATTCCTAATTTACGCAATTCGTCGGCTAAAACTTTTATACGACCATGATATTTAAATCCACCGCGATCAAAAACTATTTCATTAATTTTTTTATCTTTTAGCTTTTCAACTAATTTTTGAGCAACTAAAATACTTTTAGCTAATTTTTTATCTTTAACATCTTTTAATTCAAGATCAGATGCAGAAACTAATGTTTTTTGCTGTTCATCATCAATAGCTTGAGCGTAAATATGATTATTAGATTTGAATATAGATAGACGAGGCCTATTGCTTGTACCAGAAACCTTTGATCTAATACGGTTATGAACTCTTGCTCTTTTTTCTTTTGTAATTTTTGCTATATTTTGCATAATAGATTTATTAAAATATTTAATTTAATATTTTAGGCTGCTTTTTTACCACTCTTTTTAACGACTCTTTCATCTTCATATCTAATACCTTTCATTGAGTATGGATTTGTCTTTCTTTGAATACGAATTAAAGCAGCAAAATCGCCAACTGATTTTTTAGATATACCGGAAATACTAATAATAGTTTTATCAACTGTAACGGTTAAATCGCTTGGTATTTCTAAATCAACAGGGTGAGAATAACCAACATTTAAAACAAGGGTTGTGCCTTTGATTTCAGCTTTATAGCCAATCCCTTCAATAATTAAGCGCTTTTCAAAACCAGCAGATACACCAATAATACAATTGTTAATAAGAGCTCTTTCTGTTCCTCAGATAGCAAAAAATTCACGACCTTCTTTTCGTGGAGTTAAAACAATTTCTTTATCTTCTTGCTTTATTTCAATCACAACATCATTACTAACAGTATGAGTTAATGTTCCTTTTTGACCAGTAATGGTTAAAAGTCTTTTACTTTCGTCAAATTCAACTTTGACATCATCTAGTATTTTTATTGGTTGTTTGCCTATTTTGGACATAGTAAAAAGTTTAAAATATTTCAAATAATACTTCTCCGCCAAGACGTTGTTTCTTAGCTACCTTAGCAGGCATAATGCCTTTAGGGGTAGATAAAACAACAGTAGATTGGGTTTTAGTATGAATATCAGGATATTTGATATATACTCTTTTACTTGGCTTTGAAATGCGTTTAACATCTTGAACGTATGATACGTTGTCTTTACCATACTTAAGTACGACTTCAATAGAAGATTTTTTATCTTTGGCTGAAATAGAAAAATCACTAATATACCCTTCTTTCTTCAAAACCTTCAAAATTTCTATTTTAATTTTTGATGAAGGTAAAATAATTTTTTCTTTTTCAACACGTACAGCATTCTTAATGCGAATTAACATGTCGCTAATTGGATCACAAATAGTCATAATATATATTTATTTTAAGTTAATTATCAACTTGATTTTTTAACTCCTGGGATTTCACCTTTAGAAGCTAATTCGCGAAAACAAATACGGCATAGACCGAAGTCTCTCATATAGCCTCTTTTTCGACCACAGTTAAAACAGCGATTTACTTTTCTGGACTTGAATTTTGGTGTTTTTTTAGCTCTTGCAATTGTAGATTTTTTTGCCATGAATATAAATTTAAGTAAATTTAATTTTCAAATTTAATTATTTTTTTGAAGGAGTAATCGGTTTTAGTGGAAAACCTAAAGCTTCAAACAATTTAATCGACTTTTCTTTAGAATCAGTGTTAGTAACAAAATTAATTTCTACGCCAAACCCTGCTTTAATAACATCATATGATAATTCAGGAAATGCATTCATTTCAGTAATACCAATAGTTAAGTTACCGGTTTTGTCAAAATTTTTACGATCAATACCTCAAAAGTCACGGGTACGAGGAAAAACAATGTTAATAAGTCTGTCCATAAAATCAGCCATCTTTTTACCACGTAAAGTAACATTTAAACCAACTATACTTCCTTCTCTTAGTTTAAAACCAGCAATTGACTTTTTAGCTTTACAAATTTTTGGTTTTTGGCCAGTAATACGAGCTAATTTATCACTAAAATCTTGAATCATATTATCGTTGTTCCCATCAGTTCTAGCTAATATCTTGCCGATGCCTGAATTAATACAAACTTTAGTTATTTTAGGAATGGACAATTCATTGTCTTGGTTAAATTCTTTTTTGAAAGCTTGTTTAGCTTTATTTGTATAATTATCAGTATATGATATTTTCATAATATTAATCTAATTTCTTATTACATTTTTTGCAAACTCTGTATTTTTTACCTTTTTCTATAATGTAACCAATACGAGTTGGTTTATTGCAATGATGACAGATAATAGCAACGTTAGAAGCGTTAACTGGCTTAGGAATTTCGATAATTTGACCAACCTCTCCTTCTTTTCTAGGCTTGTTATGTTTTTTACAAAGATTTAAGCCTTCGATAAGAACTTTGTTGATATCAGGTAGAACTTTAATGACTTTCCCAGTTTTAGATCTATCTTTCCCTTTGAGAATTACCACTTTATCGTTTTTCTTTATTTTTAATTTTGTTTTAGTTTCCATAATTATTGTTTTAAACTAATTCCGGTCCTAATTCAATAATTTTATTATACCCCATATCTTTGATTTCACGAGGAATAGGACCAAAAATACGAGTACCGACCGGTTCTTTCTTATCATTGATAATAACAACAGCGTTATCATCAAAACTTATATATGTACCGTTTTTTCTTTTATAGTTACGGCGTTGACGTACAATAACAGCCTTAACAACATCTTTTTTCTTGACAGTTTTTCTTGGTTTAGCTGTTTGAACAGAGGCAACAATAATATCGCCTAATTGGCCATAACGATGTCAATGACCGCCTTTGACTTGAATACAGCGAATTGTTTGTGCTCCACTGTTATCAGCTACTTTTAATATTGAACGAAGTTGTATCATAATAACAAATTAAGTAATTAAGTTAATTATACACTAAAAAATATATATTTTCAAGGGTTAGATTATTTAAGTTTTTCAACAATAATTCAGGATTTATCTTTAGAAATAGGTCTAGTTTCTTCAATAATAACCTTGTCGCCTGGTTGAAATTTATTATCAGGATTATGAGCTTTATATCGTTTAGAAGTCTTGTAGTATTTATGATATAAAGGATGTTGTTTTAGTCTGGTTACTTCAACTACAGCAGTCAGCGCCATTTTAGCTGATGTAATCACCCCGCTTAGTTGTCTTTTTTGAACTTTCGAAATATTCATAAAACAGTTTTATATATAAATTATTTTTTATTAATAATGGTTAAAATACGAGCGATAGTTTTCTTTAAATCACTAAGTTCGTTGTAGTTCTTGACTTTTCCAAAACGATTGTTTAAAGTTAAAACATTTAGCTTTTGCTTGCTTTCGTTTAAGATATTAACTAATGATTTAGTATCTTTATTTTTTAAATCTTTGATTTTCATAAAATCTATCGTTTAATAATTTTTGTTTTAAAAGGAAGTTTGTAACCAACTTGTTTTAAAGCAGTCATAGCATCTGATTCAGAAATACCATCTAACTCAAAAATGATACGTCCAGGCTTAACTTGAAAAGCATAATGATCAACATCTCCTTTACCTCCACCCATACGTTTTTCAGGAGGTCTTTTTGTTATTGGTTTATCAGGAAAAACGCGAATTCATATTTTGCCACCTTTACGAATAAAACGAAGTAAAACACGACGAGCTGATTCTATTTGGCGACTATTTATTCTTTTGTTTTCTAAACTACAAACACCAAATTGACCATATTCAAGTGAAACTCCGCGACTTTCAAAATCACGTTTAAGCCTTCTGCCTTTTTGCACTTTTCGATGTTTTGTTCTTTTTGGAGTTAGCATATTGTGTTATTTACTAAAATAATTAATTTTACTGATTTAAATTTAATTTGACCTTATTTTTTGTTATTCTTAAAAGCCTCACCTTTGTATATTCAGACTTTAATACCAATCTTTCCGTAAGTACAACGAGTATAGACAGTTCCGTAATCAATTATAGCTCTTAAGGTGTTTAAAGGTAATTTACCTTCTTTAACCCAGTCGGAACGAGCGATATCAGCACCATCCAAACGACCGGTAACATATATCTTTGCCCCTTTTACTTCGCGGTTAGACATAATTCTTTCAAGATACTTCTTAATTGTTCTTCTGTAAGGAAGTCTTCTTTCAATGTCATCACGAATATCAAAGGCAACAATTTGAGCAGACAAAAATGGTTTTTTAACTTCTTCGATATTAATACTAATACTGTATTTATCAGAAATCTTATTTTTTCTTCTAAACTTGTTTAAACTTTTTTCAAGAGCTTTTTTAATGTCATCTAAACCTTCTCCTTTATGTTTAATAATCATACCAGGTTTAGAAGTAAAAATTACAACATTAATTCGATCTCCTTTGCGCTCAATTTCAACTGTTTGATAATGAGCTTTTTCAAGAATTTTTTCAAGATCGCGTCTAATCAACTGATCTTCAGCTAATTTTCAAGGAAAATTACCTAAATCGAATCAACGTGATGTTCAATTTTTGTTTATGCCTAATCTTTTAATTGTTGGATTGATATGTTGAGCCATAATTCTAATTAAATGTATTAATTAATTACTTTTCTTTGAATAATATTTTTATTTTGACCTTTTTGCGCTTTAACGTGAGTTTTTTCTTTTCTTTGAATTTGATTTTTGTCTTTGTTTATTGTTCTCTTTTTAGTTTTGTTCTTACTTTCAATATCTTTAACATCAATTTTCTTTAATTTCTTCTCATCAATTGGTTTCAAAGTTAAAACAATATGGCAAGAACGATGACGAATTAAATAAGCAGATCCTCTAGCTCTAGGCCTAGTTCTTTTTAATGTTGGTCCATCGGTAACATTGATTTTTGAAATATACAAATCTTTAGGATCAATATGATGGTTATGAATAGCATTAGCTTTAGCTGATTTTAATAACTTCAAAACATCAACTCCAGATCTCTTAGGAGAATATTTTAACTGTTGCTCAGCTTGTTCTATACTTAAACCTTTAATTAAACGAGTAACTAATCTTACTTTTCGAGGAGCTATTCTTAGGTATTTTAATGAAGATGTTATTTCCATAGCAAAAAATTATTAATATTAATATAATTATTTTTTTCCTTTTTCAGCTGCTTTTTGAAGTTTACCACCGTGTTTAACAAATTTGCGAGTTGGCGCAAATTCACCTAAACGATGACCTACCATTTCTTCAACAACTTTAACTTCAATAAAGTTTTTTCCGTTGTGAACATTAAAGACAAAGCCAATCATTTCTGGAGATATAGTTGAAGCGCGAGCTCATGTTTTTATTGGCTCTTTGTCACCGGCTGTTTTTTTAGCAACTTTTTGCATTAATTTTTCATCAACGTATGGACCTTTTTTGAGTGAACGAGACATAATGTATTGTTAAATAATTTATTAATTATTTCTTAGATTTTTTAGTTTTACGACGAGAAACAATAAATTTGTTTGAATATTTATTTGCTTTTCTTGTTTTACGACCGCCAGTAACATTTCCTCATTTATCTTTGGGTCTTTTAGTTCCACGAGGATGTTTACCTTTACCACCACCATAAGGGTGATCGCAAGCATTCATAGCACTACCACGAACAGTAGGACGAATACCTTTGTGTCGATTACGACCAGCTTTACCAACATTAATCAAATTGTGTTCATTGTTAGAAGTAGTACCAATAGTAGCAAAACAATTTTTTGAAACTTTTCTAACTTCAGTTGAAGGCATTTTAAGATATGCATAGTTGCCTTCTAAACCAATCATAGTCAAATATGAACCAGCACTACGAGCAAGTTTACCGCCTTGATCTGGTCTTAATTCAACATTGTGAACTTGAGTACCACTAGGAATGCTATATAATTTAACACGATTGCCAATCTTGAATGGAGCAGTATCATCACAGACAATAGAGTCTCCAGCTTTTAAACCTCCAGTAGCAATAGTATAAGCTCTAGCACCATTACTGAATAAAATTAAAGCAATAAAAGCAGTGCGGTAAGGATCATATTCAATTGATTCAATTTTAGCCGGAACACCTTTGTGAACTTGACCAAATTCAACCAAACGATAATTCTTTTTTACAGCCCCACCTCTGTGACGCATCGATATTTTACCTTTACTATCTCTTCCTTGAGCTGGTTTATAACCTTTAACTAAAGGCTTGTATGGTTCTTTCTTGGAAAGAATCGAACGATCAATATCGATATGATGTCTTTTAGTTGGTGTTGTTGGATTAAATTTTTTCATATTATATAGCTAAATCAATTTTATAACCTGGTTTAAGAGTAACAATGGCTTTTTTATAACCACCTTTACGAGATTTTGGTTTAATATAACCAAGTCTCTTCGGACTAACAGTTAAGAATATAACATTAACTTTATCAACTTTGACTTTATAATTTTTTTCAACTAGACGTTTTATCATAACTTTATTCATCCTTTTCAAAACTAAGAAAACGTATTTATTTTGAGTAGATAAATCATTTGTTTTTTCAGTAATATATGGCTGCAAATATGTATCAAATTTTAAATTTGAAAGATCAACATCTTTAATATCAACATCTTTTTTACTTTCTACTACTTCTTGTTTTGATTTTTCTTCTTTTTTTGTTGTTTTTTTACCAAATAGAGGTGACATAAAATCGTTTTAATCTTTTTTAATTGTTTTTGATATATTTTCAATCGAGTCTTTTAGAATGATAACATATTTGTAGTTCAATAAAGTTACTAAATCAATTGAGTTATCAACAGTTGTAAAAATAAAAGGAATATTGCGAGAAGCACGAACAATGCTTTTACTACCATTATCAACAATAATGTAGGCTAAGCTATTATTCTTTTTCTTGATATCAACAAAATTACTCATAACATTATTCATTTCTTTGGTTTTATCTTCTTTCAAATCTATTTTATCGATAATAATCAATTCATTGTCTTTTATCTTTGCGCTTAAAACCATAGCTAAAGCTTTTTGTTTCATCTTTTTGTTGATTGCCCTTTTGAAATTAGCTTCATTTTGTCTAGGGCCAAAAGTAACACCACCGTGTCTTCAAAGAGGAGATCTATTAGATCCAACTCTAGCTCTACCTGTTCCTTTTTGTCTTCATGGTTTTTTACCACCACCAGAAACTTCTGATCTGTCTTTGGTGCAAGCTAAAGGTTGACGGCGATTGCTTAACATTGAAGTATAAACTTGGTGAACTGTGTCTGGATTGAACTTTACATTAAAAATACTATCATTAAGTTCAATTTGCTCAATTACTTCATTTTTTTGATTTTTAACATCTAATTTCATAGTATTTATTTAGAAATAATTTTAAGAAGAGTTTTGTTTCTGCCAGGAATTGAGCCTCTAACAAATATTAAATTGTTTTCTTTATCAATTTTTACAACTTTAACATTTATCATAGAATGAGTTTTTCCACCCATTCTACCAGCCATTTTTTTACCTTTGGCAACTCTTTGAATTCCTGTGTCGCCAATTGAGCCTGGTTGTCTTAATGCGTGCTTGGTTCCATGTGTTTTAGACGCACCACGAAAATTATATCTTTTAACAACGCCTTGAAACCCTTTAGCTTTGGTAATACCTTGCACTTGAACAGCATCCCCTTCTTTAAAAATATCAGCTGTTATTTCATCACCAACATTAAACTTAGAAGGATCTTCAACTCTAAATTCACGGATATATTTAAAAGTTTGGGCTTTTTCTCCTAATAATTTTTTAAGAGCAGACATAACTGCTTTTGATAATCTTCTTCTAGATTGAAAACCACAAACAATTGCATTATACCCTTCTTTTTCTTCGGTTTTAATTTGAATAACAATCATAGGGCCAGCTTCAACAACAGTTACAGGAATAGCTCCGACTGTTTCATCTGGCAATTGTGTCATTTTTATTTTTTCGGCTAATATGAAAGACATGATCTTAAAAGTTTAATGTATTTAAAAAATTTTTAAAAGGCTTGTCATCAAAAAACTGAGAAAACTCAGTTCTTTGAATGTTAAGTTTTGATTTCAGCTTCAACTCCAGCAGGTAAATTAAGGTTTGTCAAAGATTCAATAGTTTTACTATTAGAATTAACAACATCAATTAATCTTTTGTGAACTCTGATTTCAAATTGTTCTTGGGATTTCTTTTTAACAAAAGTAGCGCGATTAACTGAATATTTCTTTTTTTCTGTTGGAAGCAATATTGGACCAACCACACTAGCGCCACTACGCAAAGCGATATCAATAATTTGTTTACAAGAATTATCAACCAAGTGGTGATCGTATGATTTTAATCTAATTCTAATTTTAGTTTTATTTAAGGTACTGTTAGTCATTTATTTGAGTTTAGGCAATAATTTTTGTTACAACACCAGCGCCAATAGTTTTACCTCCTTCACGGATAGCAAATCTTTGTTTTTCTTCTAAAGCAACTGGAGCGATTAATTTGATCTTAAAGGTTGCTGTATCACCAGGCATAACCATTTGAACGCCTTCAGCTAAAGTAACATCACCGGTAACATCAGCAGTACGAATAAAGAATTGTGGTTTGTAACCAGAGAAGAATGGAGTATGTCTACCACCTTCATCTTGTGACAAAACAAAAACTTCAGCTTCGAATTCAGTATGTGGTGTAAGTGATCCTGGTTTAGCAATAACTTGGCCACGACGAATATTTTCTTTTTTAATACCACGTAATAATAAGCCAACGTTATCACCAGCTTGAGCATCTTCCATGCTCTTGTTGAACATTTCAACGCCAGTAACAACAGTCTTAGTTGTTGGTTCATAACCAACAATGTCAGCTTCATCATTGACTTTTACCATACCTCTTTCAATTCTACCAGTAACAACGGTACCACGGCCTTCAATTGTAAAGATATCTTCAATTGGCATAACAAATGGTTTGTCAGTATCACGTTCTGGAGTTGGGAAGTATGTATCAACGGCATCCAATAATTTCATAACAGCTTGAACATGTTCATCTTCAAAAGATGTTGCTTCGGTAGCTTTTAAGGCGGATCCACGAATTATAGGGATTTCATCGCCTGGGAATTCATATTTTGTTAATAAATCACGGATTTCTGCTTCAACTAAATCAATTAATTCAGGATCAGAAACCATATCAGTTTTGTTTAAGAAAACAACTAATGCAGGAACACCAACTTGACGAGCAAGAAGAATGTGCTCTCTGGTTTGAGGCATAGGACCATCAGCAGCTGAAACAACTAAGATAGCACCATCCATTTGAGCTGAACCAGTAATCATGTTCTTAATGTAGTCAACGTGACCTGGACAGTCAATATGAGCATAGTGACGATTGTCTGTTTCATATTCTGAGTGATGAACGTTAATAGTAATACCACGAGCTTTTTCTTCTGGAGCTTTATCAATTTCATCAACATTAGATGATTTTTTAATCGTACCCTTTAAGAAAAGAGTATTTAAGATAGCGGCTGTTAATGTTGTTTTTCCATGATCAACGTGACCAATTGTACCAACATTCATATGTGGCTTGGAGCGCACAAATTTTTCTTTTTCTGCCATAATTTTTTTTTAATATTTTTTTATAAAAATTATTAGTTGAAGCCAATTCAACCAAACTTAATAAATTTATTAAGTTTCTTAAAGCATTCATATATTATCATATAGAATAAAAATAGTCAATACCTTTGTCAACAGCTAAGAGTGTGACCTTGATAGGGGTAAATGAATCCCCCTCTTATCAAGGAAATAGCTTGGTATTTGCTCGTCTTTCAAAAACAAACTATTTTGTTCACACTACGTAGACGAGGTAAAAAGTACAACTGTCGTCAAGTAATTCTTGCGACAACAAAATTCATATTTATAATACAAATTTATGTTCTCGCTTGAATAAACAAATACTTTGCTATTCACACTCATTGCTGTTGTTAGATATGTTCATTATAGCATTTTATTTTTAACTTGTCAAATTAGCTAAGGTTTTGCTGGCTTTTATTATTTCTTGCATCATTAATTTTTGCCATTATTTCTGGATATTGTTTGTGCATTAAATCATATAAGCCAGAGCGAGAGCAGCCAATTTCCCTTGCAGCTGCATTCATACCATCATCAGCAATTTTTTTAGCAACTTTATTAATATCATCTATTTTAATAGGATTATACTTAAAACAATCTGCAATATCTGGATGAGTATTTTTAATATATAGCTCCATCCTTTTTCTGGTAATACCTAGCTCTTTAGCAATACCTTTTATACTCTTTCCGCTTTTTATACTTTCTTCTAAATAATTTCAATATTCATCAAGAACTGCATATGTTTTTGCTTTTATCTCACGTTGTTTACCAGGTATTGAATTTATATAACGAATTTTTTCTATAAGATCCTTGGGTATTGATTTAGTGACATCTTTTTTTGATAAAAACACTTTAGCTCATTTAATAAAAGCTGAGGTAAAAGATTCACTAGATATTTTTTCTCTTTTAGAAATTAGCTTTTCTATTTCTACAGCTGCATCTACAATTGTTGGCGGAACAGTATCCTTTTCTTCGCTTGGTTCAAAAGCATTTAATCGCATATATATTTGGTTGCAAATCTTTGAAAACAATTTTTTTTGATTTTCATTTTTAAAAGCAATTTTTCAATCAAAACTTCCTCGCTTATTAACAAATCTATATAATATGTCTTCTATTTTAAGGATTCTGTTAACTTTGGATTCTGGATTTAAAATGCATTGTTCTTTATTTTTCATAATACATATATTTAAATTAGTTTTTCTTTTTTCTTTTGCTTCTGTGCTTTTTAATTTCCTCTGCTATTTCTGGGTAATTTTTTTTCATATAGGTAGACAAGCAAGATGCAGAACATCCTAACCTCTCTGCCATTGCCTTCATACTATTATTCATGATGTATTCTTTAGCTTCTTCGATATTATCAATTTTAATTTTACTGTAAGCTGGACAGATATTTCATTCAGGTCCTCTTTTTTTGGCATATAAATAAAATTGTTGTAAGTCCATACCTAATTCCCTAGCAATACTTGAAATACTTCTACCACTTTCTATAATTTCTTTTAAATCTGATTGATATTCATCAAGTATATCGTATGTTGTTTTTAAATTTTTTGTTCCTGTTTCAAATTCTCTTGCCTTATTAACTTTATCTATAATCTCTCAAGGAACAGGTTTAAGATATCTTTTTTTAAATAAATCTTTTTTAGCTCATTGAATAAAAGTAATAATAAATCTTTTTTCAGATATTTTCTCTTCTTCAGGGATTAATTTTTCTATTTCTATAGCTGCATTTGCAATAACAGGAGGAACAACATCTTTTTCTTCTCTTGGTTCAAAAGCATTTAATCTTAAGCATATATTTTTACATATATCCGAAAAAATTTTTTCTTGTTCTTTATCTTTAAACTTTAAGTTTAAATTAAATTTTCCACGATTACTTAAAAATCGATATATCATATCTTCTATTTGAATAATCCTATAAATTTTTGAATCTTTTTCAAGAATTTTTTCTTTTTTGTTTGCCATAATAAATATATTTAAATATATATTTAAATTAAACCAAATTTTTTGAAAATAAACAATGAGACTCCGCAAGAATTAAAAATTCTTGCGGAGCTATCGTTTATTCTTTTGCAGTTGGTTTTCTTTTAGAAATAATATCCTCAGCAATATTTTTTGGAACCTCTTGGTAACTATGGAATTCCATACTAAATGTACCTCTACCTTCAGTAAATGATCTTAAATTGGTTGCATAACCAAACATCTCTGAAAGTGGAACTAATGAATCAACAATACGTAACCCCATGCGTTCATCCATTTTTTCAATACGTCCACGTTTGGAATTAATATCACCAATAACATCACCTAAAAAGTTTTCTGGAGTAGTTACTTCTAATTTCATAATTGGCTCAAGAATAGCTGGTTGAGCTTTTTTAGCTGCATCTTGAAAAGCCATAGAAGCGGCAATTTTAAAAGCAAAATCAGATGAGTCAACGTCATGGAAAGATCCATCATAAAGAGTAACTCTTAAATCAGACATTGGGTAATTAGCTAAAATACCTTTATCAGTAGCTTCTTTAGATCCTTTTTCAACTGAAGAAATAAATTCTTGTGGAATAACACCACCTTTAATTTGGCTAACAAACTCAAAGCCTTTGCCTCTTTCAAGTGGTTCAACTCTTAATCAAACATGACCATATTGGCCTTTACCACCAGATTGACGAATATATTTACCTTCAGCTTCAGCTGTACCATTGATTGTTTCTCGATAAGCAACTTGTGGCTTACCAGAGTTAAGTTCAACATTAAATTCGCGTTTCATACGATCAATTAAAATATCAAGATGTAATTCACCCATACCACCAATAATAGTATCATTGGTTTCCTCGTCAGTTTTAATTTGGAAGGTAGGGTCTTCATCAGATAATTTTTTCAAAGCTTCCCCCATTTTATCTTGGTCGCTTTTAGTCTTAGGTTCAACTTTCAATCAAATAACTGGATCAGGAAAAGAAATGTTTTCTAAAACAATTGGATGATCTGGATCACACAATGTATCACCTGTTTTGGTATTTTTTAAACCAACAGTAGCAGCAATATCACCAGCTTCAATATCATCTATGTCTTCTCTTTTGCTAGAAAACATACGGAGAATACGACCAATTCTCTCTTGACTGTTTTTATTTGAATTTAATAAATAAGAACCTTTGGTTAATCTACCAGAATAAACACGGAAAAATGATAATGTACCAACATATGGATCGGTAGCAATTTTAAATACTAAAGCAGAAAATGGCTCTTTTTCATCTGCCTTACGAACAATGGTTTCACCTTTAAGATTATCTCCTTCAACGGGTTTAACATCTAATGGACTTGGTAAAAAGTCAACAACAGCGTCTAGCATTAATTGAACACCTTTGTTTTTAAATGCAGAACCACATAAAACAGGAACAATTTTATAATCAATAACTGATTTTCTTAAAGATGCTCTTAATTCTTCTTCGGTAAAATTGGTATCTCCATTTAAATATCTTTCCATTAAGGAGTCGTCTTCTGTTGCAATTTTTTCAATCAATTCATCTCTTCTCTTTTGAGATATTTCTTTCATATCTTCTGGAATGTCAGATAATACTAATTTCTCACCAAGTTGACCTTCAAAATTAACTTTTTTCATTCTAATCAAATCGATAACACCTTCAAAATTAGCCTCTTTGCCAACTGGAATAGTTAAAGCAACAGCATTAGGAGTTAAACGTTCTTTGATCATATTTAAATCATTGTCAAAATCAGCACCCATACGATCAAGTTTATTGACAAAACATAAGCGAGGGACTAAATATTTATCTGCTTGTCTTCAAACAGTTTCTGATTGAGGCTCAACGCCAGCAACACCGTCAAAAACAACAACAGCACCGTCTAAAACACGCAAAGAGCGTTGAACTTCAGCGGTAAAGTCAATATGTCCGGGAGTATCAATAACATTGATTTTATATTTATAATTTTCATCATTATTTCTATAACTTGTTGTTCAAAAACAAGTAGTAGCAGCTGAGGTAATAGTAATACCTCTTTCTCTTTCTTGTTCCATCCAGTCCATAACAGCTGCGCCTTCATGAACTTCTCCAATTTTATGAGAAAGACCAGTATAAAACAAAATACGTTCTGATGTAGTTGTTTTACCAGCATCAATATGAGCAATAATACCAATATTACGTATTTTTTCAAGAGGATATTCTTGAGACATGATTAAATTTTTAAATATTTGTTAAAATATATTATCTGCCAAAATGAGCAAAGGCTTTATTAGCTTCAGCCATTTTATGAACATTTTGTTTTTTCTTAATGGCATTACCTTCACCTCTAAAAGCTGCAATTATTTCATTAGCTAATTTTTCACTTATTGGTTTTCCTTTTTGAGAACGAGAAAAATCAATAATTCATCTCATAGCTAAAGTTAAGCGTCTTTGACCTGAAACAATAACAGGAACTTGATAGTTAGCACCACCAATTCTTTTACTTTTAACTTCAAGCGTTGGCCCAACATTTTTTAAAGCTGTTTCTAAAACAAATAACCCATCATTTTTGGTTTTTTGTTCAAGAATATCAATCATTTTATAAATATTTCTACGAGCAATGGTTTTTTTACCACACTCCATAATCATATTGATTAATTTAGTTACAATAGGGCTTTTGTATTTACCATCAGCTTTATATTTTTTTTCATCAACGATAAGATCCATATTAATAAATTTTAAAATTAATTAAAAGGTTATTTCTTTTCCTTTTTAGCACCGTATTTGCTTCTTTGTTGCTTGCGACCTTCAACACCAGTGGTGTCATATTTAGCACGAACAATGTGATAACGAACACCTGGCAAGTCTTTTACGCGACCACCTCTTACTAAAACAACAGAGTGTTCTTGAAGATTGTGGCCAATACCAGGGATATAGGCGGTTACTTCTTCGCCATTAGATAATTTAACACGAGCAACTTTACGTAAAGCTGAGTTTGGTTTTTTAGGTGTAGTAGTAAATACTTTTGTACAAACACCTTTTTTAAATGGTGCGTCATAAAAAGAAGGCTTGTTCTTTTTGATATTAAAACTATTCTTTAATGCACGAGCATTAGCTTTTTTAGTAATAACTTTTCTTCCTTTTTTGACCAATTGGTTAATAGTTGGCATATGTCAAAAACTTAAAAATTAATTAAATATTTTAATAAAATATATAAAAATACATATTTTACAAAGCCATTTTGTAAAATAAATTATGTCTTAGCACGTTAACATAACCCTATTGTATAGGTAATTAAATATTATCATATCTGATAGTAAAAGTCAATAAAATACCGCCAAGACATATAACCCTAAGGTCTTGGCGGTTTTGGTATAACACGATACACGAATTGGCTAATAAGTTTTAAGTTTGTTAACTAGACAATAGCCCTACATTGTCTAGTTAAAATTAAAATGTACAAATGTGCAGAGATCTGCACAACCAAATACTATCAAATCATTCTTGAATTGTCAATACAATAAAAAAACTCCCTGTGTTACCACAGAGAGTTTCCTATTCAATTTTATTCGGAATAATTCTCGAAATAGAAAATTATATCTTGATCGCCAGAAATACATTCTTCACCAGT